>JBBRHQ010000220.1:0-4972 GCA_038222365.1 Solirubrobacterales bacterium | reverse complement strand
GGTCTCGATCCGGACACCGGCGGCGGCCGCCGGGCGGAGCGCCTCGGCCAGGGCCGGCCCGGCCTCCCCGATCAGGTAGGCGGCGCGGCAGCGCTCCGCGACCGGGCTCGCGAGCGGTTCGAACGGCTCGCCCTTGAGGCTGCCGCCGAGGATCACGTGGACGCCCCCATCGAAGGAGCGCAGCGCCGTGGCGGCGGCGCTGACGTTGGTCGCCTTGGAGTCGTTGACGAAGAGAACGCCGCCGAGCTCGGCGACCCGCTCCAGCCGGTGGGCGACGCCGGTGAAGCTGCGCAGCCCGGCGGCGACGGCGTCCCGATCCAGGCCCATCGCCAGCGCGGCGCCGGCGGCGGCCATCGCGTTGGCGACGTTATGCTCGCCGATCACTCGCAGCTCGGCAGCCTCGATCAGCGGCTCGGCGCCGGCGAAGATCGTCCCTCCGGCGAGGCTCAGATCACAGCCGCCCTCGGCGGTGAGGCAGAACCGCACCCGCCGCCCGCAACCCCCGAGGTCGAGACCGGCCAGCGCCGGCTCCTCGCCGCCGTAGACGGCGACGTCCTCGTTTGCCTGCTGGGCGAAGATCCGCAGCTTCGCGGTGAGGTAGGCGTCCATCGTCCCGTGCCGGTCGAGGTGGTCGGCGGCGAGGTTGAGCAGCACCGCGCACTCGGGCGCGAAAACCTCGGCGTCCTCGAGCTGGAAGCTCGAGCACTCGCAGACCACCGTCGCGTCCTCCTCGATGGCGCCGGCCAGCGAGGAGAGCGGCGTGCCGACGTTCCCGGCGACGGCGGCCGGCTCCCCCGCGGTGCGGTAGAGGTGTCCGAGCAGCTCCGCGGTGGTCGTCTTGCCGTTGGTCCCGGTGATCGCCGCGAAGCGGTTCGGGATCGCCCTCCAGGCAAGCTCTAGCTCACCGGTCACCGCCATCCCCCGCCGCAACGCTGCCTCGATCACAGGCGCCTCGCGCGGGACGCCGGGGCTCTTGACCACCGTCCGGACCCGCTCCAGGTGCTCGATTCCTTGCCCATCCAGGCTGACTTCGACGCCCAGCCCCGCAAGCCCTTCCGCGCCCGCGGGATGCCCGGAGTCCACCCCGATCACCTCCTCCCCCCGGGCGATCAGCATCTCGGCCACCGCCATCCCCGAGCGGGCCAGCCCGACCACCAGGAACGGCCCCGACGGAAAGAGCGGCCTGGGCTTTGCGGGAGGCGGTTCGCTCACGGGATGTTCTTCGCTTTGGCGGTGGCAGTACCTGTAGCAGCGGGCGGCGCGGAACTGAGGAAAGCGGGTCCCGCTAGCGGCCGATCGAGTGCTGGTAGAGCGAGAACCCGATCCCCGAGCAGACCGCGGCGATGATCCAGAAGCGGAGCATGATCTTCGTCTCCGACCAGGCCATCATCTCGAAGTGGTGGTGGAGCGGGGCCATCAGCAGGACGCGCCGGCGAAAGGTCTTAAACGCGAAGACCTGGACCGCGACCGAGAGCGCCTCGATCACGAAGATGCCGCCGATGATCACCAGGAGGATCTCGGTCTGGGTCATCACCGCCAGGGCGCCGATCGCGCCGCCCAGGCCAAGCGAGCCGGTGTCGCCCATGAAAATCGAGGCAGGGAAGGCGTTGAACCAGAGGAAGCCGATGCAGGCCCCGACCAGGCACGAAGACAGCAGGGCAAGGTTCTGCTGGTTGTCGCTGACGAAGGTGATCCCGGTGTAGGCGAGCAGGACGATCGCGCAGGAGCCCGCCGCGAGGCCGTCGAGGCCGTCGGTGAGGTTGACGCCGTTCGAGGTGCCGGAGATGACGAAGAAGATCAGCACGAAGTAGAGGACCGGGCCGAGGTCGATGCTGGCATCGCCGATCCGGAAGTAGAGGATCGGCTCCAGCCCGACCTCGTGGCGGGCGACCCACCACAGCGCCAGGGCCAGCAGCACCTGGCAGGCGAGCTTGTAGCGGGCCGAGAGGCCGAGGGAGCGGCGTTTGACGATCTTCACGAAGTCGTCCGCGAAGCCGATCGCGGCGGAGCCGAGGGCGACTCCGAAGACCCCGAGGCTCTGGGCGTCGCGGTCGGATAGGACCAGGTAGGGGACGCAGATCGAGGCGAAGATGATCAGCCCGCCCATGGTCGGCGTCCCCGCCTTGGCGTGGTGCTCCTGGGGGCCTTCCTCGCGGATGTTCTGCCCGAACTCCCTCCGCCGCAGGTACTCGATGAACTTCGGCCCGAGGAAGATGCAGATCAGCATCGCCGCCATCCCCGAGATCAGCACCTCGCCCATTGCCTAGCCGCCGATCAGCTCTTCGAGCGCCTCGGCTACCGCCTCCAGCCCGGCCGAGCGGGAGCCCTTGACCAGGACGGCGTCGCCGGGGGCGAGCTGGGCGGCGAGGAGCTCGGCGGCCTCCTCCGGGGTCCCCACCAGGTCGTCGGGATCGTAGTCGCGAGCCGGCGCCCCGACCCCGATCAGGTAGTCGACGGCGACGGACCTCGCGTGCTCGCCGGTCTCCCGGTGAAACTGCGGCGATTGCGGCCCCAGCTCGCCCATCTCTCCGAGCACGGCGATGCGGCGACGAGCGTCGAGCGAGGCGAGATGGTCGAGCGCCGCGCGCATCGACAACGGGTTGGCGTTGTAGCAGTCGTTCACGAGAACGATCCCGTCGCCGAGCTCGAGCCGCTCGCCGCGCAGGCGGGAGAAGCCTATATCCGCGGTGCGATGGGACATCTGCTCCAGCGTCGCCCCGATCGCGCCCCCCGCGGCGACCGCGGCGAGGGCGTTTTCGAGGTTGTGGGCCTCGGTGAAGGGAAAGTGGAAGCGCTGAGTGGCGCCGGGGGCGGAGATCAGCGCCGCGAGGCCGCCGTCGGCGACCCGGATCTCGGAAGCGCTGACGTCGCCGCCCTCGCCAAAGCGGATCAGCCGCGGCGCGGCTCCCAGATGAGCTTCCAGCTCGCCGGCCCGGACGGGCACCACCGCGGCGCCTTCGGGCGGCAGGAAGCCGAACACCTCGGCCTTGGCGGCGGCGACCGCCTCGATCGAGCCGAGCAGCTCGACGTGGACCGGCCCGACGTTGGTGATCACCGCGACGTTGGGCTCGGCGATCGCCGCCAGCTCGGCGATCTGCCCGGTCCCCCTCATCGCCATCTCGAGCACCAGGACTTCGGTCCCCTCGGGGGCGGAGAGCACTGCCAGGGGAAGCCCGATCTCCGTGTTGAAGTTCTCCTCGCTGGAGTGGACCGATCCGGGGATCAGCGAGGCGGCGATGTCCTTGACCGAGGTCTTCCCAACCGACCCGGTGACGCCGATCACCCGCGCGCCGAGCCGGCGCCGCCAGGCGCGCGCCAGGTCCCCCAGCGCCGCCAGCGGATCCGAGGCGGCCAGGACCCAGCCGGATCCGGCCTCCCGGAGGGTGGTCGCGGCGCCCGGCGCCACCACCACCCCCCAGGCCCCGCCGGCGAGGGCCGCGGCGGCGAACTCCCCGCCGTCGGCCGAGCTCCCCCGGAGGCCGAAGAAGAGGTCGCCGACCCCAACCTCGCGGGAGTCGATCGTCACACCCCCGGGCGGCGCGGGATCGCCACGGCGGACGATCTCCGCCCCGGTCTCCGCGGCGATTAGCTCCGGGTCGAGGCCGCTCATCCGGCCAGCCTCCGCAACTCCTCCCGCGCCACCTCGCGGTCGTCGAAGGGAATTTTCCTGCCGCCCTCGGACTCCTGGCCCTGCTCGTGGCCCTTGCCGGCGATCACCACCGTGTCGCCGGGGCGGGCCCTGGCGAGGGCGCGGGCGATCGCCGCCCGGCGGTCGGGCTCCACCTCCGTCCCGTCCGCGCCGGCGCCGGCGTGGATCTCGGCGATGATCGCGTCGGGATCCTCGGAGCGCGGGTTGTCGGAGGTGATCACCGCAACGTCTGAGAGCTCGAAGGCGACCCGACCCATCTTCGGCCGCTTGTCGCGATCGCGGTCCCCGCCCGCCCCAAACACTGCGATCAGACGGCCGCTGGTCAGCCTCCGGGCGGCGGTCAGCAGGTTGGCCAGCGAATCGGGGGTATGGGCGTAGTCGACCAGCACCGCGAAGCGCTGACCCTCGTCGATCGGCTCGAAGCGGCCCGGCACCCGAGCTGCCCGGGCGAGAGCCGCCGCCGCGACGTCGGGCGAGACTCCGAGCGAGTCGGCGGCGGCGATCGCGCCGAGCGCGTTGGCGACGTTGAAGTGGCCGGGGAGCGGGATCCCGACCGCCAGCCGCCCCCCCGGCCACTCGAGGGCGAAGCTCGAGCCCGAGGCGTCGAAGGAGACCTCTTCGGCGCGGAAGTCCGCCGCGGCCGCACCCGCCGCCGAGAAGGTGACGCAGTTGAGCTCCCCCGCGAGGCGGGCGCCGTAGGCGTCGTCGAGGTTGACCACCGAGGCCTGGGGCGCCAGCTCGGCGAAAAGGAGCCGCTTGGCGAGGAAGTAGTCCTCCATGTCGGCATGGAAATCGAGGTGGTCCTGGGTGAGGTTGGTGAACAGGCCGACGTCGAAGTGGATCGCGTCGCAGCGGTGAAGGGCCAGGGCGTGCGAGGAGACCTCCATCACGCAAGCGGAGTCGCCAGCCTCGAGCATGCGCCTGAAGGTGGCCTGCAGATCGATCGCCTCAGGCGTCGTGCGCACCACCTCCTGCTCGGCCCCGCCAACCACCTGCTTCACGGTCCCCAGCAGGCCCGAGGCGCGCCCGCCGGCCTCGAGGATCTCCCGCAGCAGGAACGCGGTCGTGGTCTTGCCGTTGGTTCCGGTGATCCCCGCCATCGTCAGCGAGGCGGTCGGCTCGCCGAAGAAGCGGGCAGCGATCGGCGCCATCGCCGCCCTTGCGTCGGAGAACCGCACCTCTGCCACCGGCAGCCTGAGGTCGCGCTCGACGACGAGCGCCGCCGCGCCTGCCCCGACCGCGACCGGGGCGAAGTCGTGCCCGTCGGAGGTAAACCCTGGCACGCAGAAGTACAGCGCGCCCTGCCCCACCTTGCGGCTGTCG
>JBBRHQ010000219.1:0-4987 GCA_038222365.1 Solirubrobacterales bacterium | reverse complement strand
GCACACTGGAGCCCTCGCCGGAAGAGTCGAACACCGAGGCCATGATCGACGATGGTCACCGGCCACTTCGACGATCTCGGCGTCGCCCACGAGACTATCCGCCCGGTTGATTAGTAACGACAGCAGCCATCCCCTGACTGGATCGCATGCACATTCCCAAGAACATCCAGAGCTTCATCGACAAGAACGCTGACGAGGCCCCCGCGAAATATGACGATCTGCGGGCCGTCGTCTTCAACGGCACCCTGAAGCGCTCACCCGAGCCGAGCCAGACCGAGGCCTTGCTGGCGATACCCAGGGGGATCATGGAACGCGTTGGCGTCGAGTTCAACCTGATCCGCACTGTGGACCATGTAATTCCGCCTGGCGTGTGGCCCGACATGACTAAGCACGGCTATGAGCAGGACGACTTCCCGAGGATCTATCGCGAGCTGGTCGAGCCCGCCGACATCCTGATGATCGCGGGCCCGATCTGGCTCGGCGATCAGGCCTCACCGACGCGCCAGATCATCGAGCGCCTCTATGCCTACTCCGGAGACGTGAACGACGCCGGCCAATGGTCCTATTACGGGAAGGTCGGCGGCGCGATCACGACCGGCAACGAGGACGGGGGCAAGCACGTCAGTGCCCAGGTCCTCTACGCGCTTCAGCACATCGGCGTCACGGTCCCTCCCCAGACGGACTCCTACTGGAACGGCGAGGCTGGCCCCGGTGATTCCTACGCCGACCCCGGAAGCGGCGGCCCCGAGAACGCCTGGACGACTCGCAACTCGACGTTCATGACCTGGAACATCCTCCACTTCGCGCGCATGCTCAAGGACGCGGGCGGCGTACCGGCCTACGGCAATTCCACCTACGACTGGGACCTCTCGATGCCCGACCATCCCAACCCCGAGTACCGCGCGCCTAGCGAGCGGTCTTCCACTCCTTAAACGGGCCGATCTGAACCTCTAGGCGGCGCGCTTCCAGTCGCTAAATGCGGCGAGCAGCTCCTCCCGGGCCTCCGGGTCGAGCTGCTCGTCGCCGATCGCGCCACTGGCGGCGATCGTCAGGCGGATCTGCTCGACGTAGGCGACGCACGGCTCGCAGATCGCCAGGTGGTGCTCGAAGCGGGCCTGGTCCGCGGGGCCCAGCGCATCCTCGATGTAGGCGGTGACCAGCTCGACCAGCTCCCGGCAGGTGATCATCTCCAGCTCCACGCTCATGTCAGCTCCGGCTCCGGGTCTAGGTAGCTCTCCAGGGCGGCGCGCACCCGGGAGCGGGCCCGGTGAAGCAGGACCCGCTGGTTGACGTCGGAGATCTCCAGCGCATCGGCGACCTCGTCGGCGCTCCAGCCCTCGACGTCGCGCAGGCGGATCACCTCGCGCTGGGTGTCGGGGAGCTCGGAGATCGCCTCCTTGACGACGCCGAGCGTCTCCCGCTCCAGCGCCCTCTCCTGGGTCCAGGCGCGAGGAGGCGCGGACCAGTGGTAGGGCCATTGCTGGGCGTCGACTCCCTGGAAGCGGTCGGCGTCGACCGCCGCCTCACCGCCGGCCGCGGCGTCGGTGGCGGCGATCGCCGAGAAGGGGATGCTTCGACCCTCGCGCTCGCCGCGGGTCTTGGCCCGGTTGCTGAGGATGCGGAATAGCCAGGTCTTCAGGCTGGAGCGCCCTTCGAAGCGCTCGATCCCGTTGAGCACCGCCAGCCAGGTCTCCTGCACGACCTCCTCGGCGACGGCTCGGTCGCGGACGTGGAGGCGGGCGACCCGCAGCATCGTGGCGCCGTAGCGGTCGATCAGCTCGGCAAAGGCCGTTTCGTCGCCGGCCCGCAGGCGCGTCACAAGGTCCACCTCGGCGGAGTCGGCGCGTTCCTTTCCCTCACCCCCGATTCGGTCCCTGAGCCACGCCATCGCGCCATCTTTGCGCTTTTCGCGGGGCGGCAGCGGGAGAAGCGGCTCGAGGACGAAGACCTCCATTCGGAATGGTCTGTCGGGACCGCGTCTTCGTTACGTGTAACGCGAACGGAGCTGGGCGGACGGCAGCCCATGGCCACGATCGAGCTGCCGCCCTTGCCAGAGGACTTCGAAGCGACGCGACGCTCGCTTCATCGGGTGGCCGAGGACGTGATCAAGGTGGCGCGCGAGCACGCCACCGGCGAGTTCTCGCTGGCCCAGCTTCCGGGGGGGTTCGGGACGCCGGAGTGGGGAGGGGGCAACCAGATCAGGGTCGAGGGGGCCGAGCTGGTGGTGCGCCGCGATGGAGACGAGAGCCGTGCACCGATCACCTCGCTGGCCGCCGCTGCCGGGCTGATCGGGTCGCAGTGGCTGCCCGACGGCCTCGAGCTGAGCGACGAGCCGCTGGCGCTCGACCCCACGGCCGCAGGCGCGCTCGCCTCGGCCTACGCCGTCGGCCAGTCGGCGCTGGAGGCGATCCGCGAATCCGCCACACCAGCGGATGAGCCGACTGAGCCGACACTCTGGCCCGAGCACTTCGACCTGGCGATCGAGATGGGCGAGGAGGCGGCCGGCCTGCGCGCCAACTACGGCCTCTCGCCCGGCGACGAGGAGCACCCCGAGCCCTACTTCTACATCGGGCCGTGGAGCGCGAAGCCCGAAGGCGAGCTTTGGAACGCGCCTAGCTTCAGCGGGGCCGAGCTCTCCTACGCGGAGCTGACAGCGGCGCCGGACGCGGTGGCCGCCGCGGTCGAATTCTGCCTCGAGCGCAAGCGAGCACTGGACGGAACGAAGGAGGGGGAATGAGCGGCAACGGAAGCGGAAACGGCGCCGCGGGCGCGGGCCTCGAGTGGCACCGGGTGCTCGACGCCAAAAACCTCCCCGAGGGCCGGGTGACGACGGTCGCCGCCGGGCACAAGAGCGTCGCCCTGGTCCACTACGACGGCCAGTTCTCGGCGCTCGACAACCACTGCCCCCACCAGGGCGGCCCGCTGGGGGAGGGTTCGATCGAGAAGGGGATGCTGCGCTGCCCCTGGCACGGCTTCGACTACTGCCCGCTGGACGGCAAGTCGCCCGGGTTCGACGACGAGGCGGTCACCTACGCCCTGGAGGTCCGGGACGGCGAGATCTTCGTCGGGGTCCTGCCCGAGGAGCACCGTCGCACCGTCTCGGACGCGATGGCCGAGACAATGGTCAACTGGGGCGTCCGCCACGTCTTCGGGATGGTCGGTCACTCCAACCTCGGCCTCGCCGACGCCCTGCGACGCCAGGAGGAGGCCGGGAAGCTCGAATACATCGGCATCCGGCACGAGGGCGCCGCCGCCTTCGCCGCCTCCGCATACGGCAAGCTGACCGGCCGCCCCGCCGCCTGCCTCTCGATCGCCGGCCCCGGGGCGACCAACCTGCTCACCGGCCTCTGGGACGCGAAGGTCGACCGCTCCCCGGTTTTGGCGCTGACCGGCCAGGTGGACACCCAGGTGCTGGGCCCGGGCGCCTTCCAGGAGGTCGACCTGAAGGGCGCCTACGGCACGGTCGCAGCCTTCAGTCAGCCGGTCCTCCGCGACTCCAATCAGGTCGAGCTGATGAACCTCGCCTGCAAGAACGCGATCCTGCGGCGCGACGTCGCCCACCTGATCTTCCCCGACGAGGTGCAGACCTTGGAGGCTCCGGCGGATCTGCAGGCCGGCGGTCCGGAGGGGCGGATCACCCCGCTCGACATCACCCCGCCGCGGGAGTCGCTGGAGGCGGCGAGCAAGCTGCTCGGCGGCTCGAAGCGCCCGGTGATCATCGTCGGCCACGGCGCCCGCGAGCAGATGGAGGAGATCACCCGCCTGGCGGAGCGCCTCGGCGCGCCGGTGATCACCACCTTCAAGGCGAAGGGTCTGATCGCCGACAGCCATCCGCTCGCCGCGGGTGTGCTGGGGCGCAGTGGCACCCCGGTGGCTTCCTGGTTCATGAACGAGTCCGACCTGCTGCTGGTGATGGGCGCCTCGTTCTCCAACCACACCGGGATCTACGCGGGCAAGCCGATCATCCAGGTCGACTTCGACCCGATGCAGCTCGGCAAGTTCCACAGCGTCGAGGTGCCGGTCTGGGGCGAGATCGGAGTGGTCGCCGAGCGGCTGATCGAGGCGCTGCCGGCGAAGCTCTCCACCGATGACCAGGCTGCGCAGCTGCGCGAGCGACGCGCAATCTGGCGAGCCGAGAAGGAAAATCGCGCCGCCGATGACCGCGGAAAGGGAGTCAACTCGGCCTCGATCTTCGCCGCGCTCGGTCGTCAGATCGACCCCGAGGCGGTGATCGCCGTCGACGTCGGCAACAACACCTACTCCTTCGGGCGCTACTTCGAGTGCGAGCGCCAGTCCGTGCTGATGAGCGGTTACCTGGGCTCGATCGGGTTCGGCTACCCGGCGGCGATCGGGGCCTGGGCGGCGACCGGGGGCGAGCGCCAGATCGTCGCCGTGACCGGCGACGGCGGCTTCGGCCAGTACATGGCGGAGATCCTCACCGCCGTCAAGCACCAGATGAACATCACCCACGTGCTCCTCAACAACGGCCAGCTGGGCAAGATCTCAAAGGAGCAGCGAGCGGGGGAGTGGGACGTCTGGCAGACGCAGCTCCACAATCCCGACTTCTCCGAGTACGCGCGGATCTCCGGGGCGCTGGGGCTCCGGGTCACCGACCGGGCGGGCCTCGATGAGGCGTTGCGCGAAGCGCTCGATCATGACGGCCCCGCGATGGTCGAGGTGATCGCGGACCCCGATCTGGTCTGAGCGGGCCGGCGCCGATGCCCGGGCCGCGCTAGATTCCTGGCCAGTCGGCCAAGATCGAGGACGACCCGAGCGAGGAGCCGGAGCTTGAGTAACCGCACCTTTGTGATCGGCGTCGGGATGACGAAGTTCGAGAAACCCGGCGCCCGCGACTGGGATTACCCTCAGATGGCGCTCGAGGCCGGGACGACGGCGCTCGATGACGCGGGCATCCCCTACGAGCGGGTCGAGCAGGCCTTCGTCGGCTACTGCTACGGCGAGTCGACTTCGGGCGAGCGCGCCGTCT
>JBBRHQ010000218.1:0-5050 GCA_038222365.1 Solirubrobacterales bacterium | reverse complement strand
GTGACACCGTCGTTGGTGATCGTCGGGGCGCCGAACTTCTTGTCGAGCACGACGTAGCGCCCCTTCGGGCCAAGTGTGACCTTGACCGCGTCGGCGACGGCGTCGACTCCGTCCTGGAGGGCCTTGCGGGCCTCCTCGTTGTACTTCAGCTCCTTGTGAGCCATCTCGTCAGATCCTTCCTTTCAGTCTGTTCAGCCGACCTTGGCGAGGACGTCGGACTCGCGCAGGACCAGCAGGTCGTCGTCCTCGACGGTGACCTCGGTCCCCCCGTATTTGGAGTAGAGGACCTCGTCGCCCTCTCCCACGTCCAGCGGGCGGCGGCTGCCGTCCTCGTTGATCGCGCCGTCGCCGACGGCGACGACGGTGCCCTTCTGTGGCTTCTCTTTCGCCGTGTCGGGAAGGACGATGCCGCTGGCGGTCGTCTCCTCCTCGTCAAGCGGCTTTACGATCAGCCGGTCCCCGAGGGGCTTCAGCTTCATTCGTTCTACCTCCGTGTGGTCAGAAGTTTGTACTTTGTGCCTGTCAGGCGGCCTGGCACTCTACAAATGAGAGTGCCAAGTAGCAAGGAGGATAGCTGCTCCTCGCTCGAACCCGAGACACCCCCATATGGTTGGCGCCGAGATGTGGTTCGGCAGGTCCCGGCGGGGCGTCTGCGGCCGCGGTTGATCGCGGCCGCCCTCTTCCTCTGCCTGCTGGCACCCGGATCAGCACTGGCGGCGGGCGCTCACAAACCTCCCCGCGTGGAGGGGCCGCTCCGGGCCGACGGTCACTATCTTCGCGACCCCAGCGGGCGCGTGGTCGTCCTCCATGGCCTCTCCGCAGTCTGGAAGCGACCGACGATCACCCCGACCCCGACCCAGCCGCGGTCAACAGCTTCACGCCCGCCGACGCCGCCAGGATCCGCGCCCTCGGCTTCGACGCCGTCCGCCTCGCCTGGTTCTGGGAGGGGCTGGAGCCGACGCAGGGCGTCTATGACCGCGCCTACCTGGAGAAGGTCGCCGCGACAGAGTCGGAGCTGGCCGACAGGGTATTTACGTCCTGCTCGACAGTCACCAGGATCTCTACGGTCAGCGTTACGGCAGCGGCCACGGCATTCCCGACTGGGGCCACCGACGACGACGGGATCGCCTTCGGGCCGTCGCTGGGATTTCCGCTCGATTACTTCTCCAGCGCGGTCGGACGCGCATTCGCCAACCTCTACGCCGACAGCGAGGGCCAGTGGAAGGCTTACGGCCGGGCCTGGCAGGTGGTCGCCAAGCGCTTCCGATCAGACCCCATGGTGCTCGGATACGACCTGATGAACGAGCCCTGGCCCGGCGAAGCCGCGACCAACTCGGCCTGCCTCTCCGCCGCTGGCTGCCCCGAGTTCGACCGATCCACCCTGGAGCCGTTCGAGTCCTCTCTGGCCCGCTCGATCCGCGCCGTCGACGGCCGCAGGACGGTCTTCTACGAGCCGACCATCTGGTTCAACCAGGGCCGCCCCAACCACTTCACCAGGCCGCCGAAGGGTCTCTGGCCGGCGGGCTTCTCCTTCCACAACCAGTGCCCGACCAGGGCCGCCTATCAGGTGACCCACGATCCCGCCCTGATCGAGCAGGGTCACCGGACCTGCCCGCCGATCGAAGCCGCGGTCATGCACCACGCCGACAACATCGCCCGCTCCCTCGGTGGACCGCCCCTGATGACCGAGGTCGCGGCAACCGCGAACGAGGACTACGAGGGCCTCAACTGCCTCCTGGAGAGGGACGACCATTTCAAGACCGGGTTCACCTACGGGCTGAGCTGGAACAGCGGCGAGCTGCGCACCCTCGCGCCTCAGAAGGCCCGCGTGATCGCCCGTGTCTATCCGCGGGCGATCGCCGGCACGCCGATCCACTACGGCTTCGATGTGCGCACCGGCAGGTTCGAGTTGCGCTACCGGACCCGGACGGGCATCCGGGGCCCGACCGTGATCTCGGTGCCGGCATCGGTCCAGTATCCGCGCGGCTACCGGGTCAGGGTGAACGGAGGACGGGTGATCTCGGCTGCGGGAGCCCGGCGGCTGAAGGTCGCCAGAGCAAGACATGCCCGCCGGGTCACGGTCGAGATCAGGTCGGCGCCGGGGGACGACACCGCTCGCCCCGGCTTCCCGCGTTGCCGGCTCGATCCCCCGGCCGGCTAGAGGTGGCCAGCCGGGCCTATCCGGCCGCGAGCAGCCGGCAACCGAGCAGCCGCGCGATCCCCTCTCCTCCTCGCGCCATCACCCAGTCGTGGTTCCACTCGAACACCGGCCGGGCCAGAGGGGCCAGCAGGTTCATCCAGGCCTTCGAGGTGCTGACGTCCCAGTCATAGACGACAACGGTCAGATCGCCGTCCTCGAACAGCCGCCAGGTGCCGGTGCCGCTCAGCTCGCCGACCGCGCGCCCAGCCATCAGGTGGGGCGGCTCGACCCGCTCGGTGGTCACCTCGAAGGAGAGCTCATAGGGGAGGCGGCTGCGCCAGGCAAGCCGCGAGACCGAGCCGACCCCGTTCTCCCCACCCGGCCTCAGCTCGTCCGCGGTCTCGACTCCGCGCCACCACTGCGGCCAGCGCGCCTGGTCGTGAATCGCGTCCCAGACAGGTTGGCGGGGGGACTCGAGCAACCAGGTGGTGACGAAGCGATACGAGGCCACGTATTCGAACTCCTACGCACTCGCATCGCGAGCGGTTCAGTTCTGCGAGGGCGTCTCGCCGTTGCCGAAGTGCGAGGAGGCCGGCTCGAGTACCTGCGAGAAGCGGATCACGGTGACGATGTCCTCGTGACCGATGGCGCGGCCGTAGATCTGCTCGAGGAAGTTGACCGTCTCCTCCAGCCGGCGGAACTCAGGGTTGTCGTGCTCGATGTCCCGCGGTGAGAGGTCGGAGATCCGCTTCACTTCAACGTCGTCGATCACCGCGGCGAAGATCTTCTCCCGGGGGGAGTGGCGGAAGCCGACCGTCACCCAGACGACCTGGCCGCGCTCGTACTTGGTGCTCTTGTCGCCCATGCGGATCGTCGCCGTCTTTCGACCGCGCTTCAGCTGATCGACGAACACAGCCGAGTAGAAGTTGAGAACGTATACGCCGCCCCTCATGGCGCTGCGAGCGTACCCGAAGGGGGACTCTCACCAAGCGCGGCCCGCTAAAAGCCCTCCTCGCCGATCAGCGGGACGAAACGGCAGGGGCCGATCACCTCGCTGCCAAAGTCATGCGCAGAGCGGATGAACACGGTCAGCAGGTCTACGTCATCCGAGGAGATCGGAACCACCAAGCGCCCGCCGTCGGCCAGCTGAGTGAGGAGGGCGGGCGGCGGGGCCGGCGCGGTCGCGTGGACCGCTATGGCCTCGAAGGGGGCGCGCTCGGGCAGGCCGCGGCTGCCGTCGCCAACCAGCACCTCGACGTTGGCGATGCCGTGGGAGCGCAGCGCCTTCGCCGCTCCTTCGGCGAGTCCGGGATGGCGCTCGACCGTGATCACCTCTGAAACAAGACTGGAGAGGACGGCGGCCGAGTAGCCCGAACCGGTACCGATCTCCAGCACCCGCTCCGCGCCGCCCAGCGCCAGCGCCTGACCGATCGCAGCGACGATCCAGGGCTGCGAGATCGTCTGGCCCTCGGCGATCGGCAGCGCGGCATCGTCGTAGGCGCGCGAGCGCTGGCTCTCGCCGACGTAGTCCTCGCGCGGCACCTCCGCCATGGCCGCCAGAACCCGCTCGTCGCCGATCCCCCGGCGCCGCAGCTGGCGCTCGACCATCCGCTTCCTCTCGCCCTCGAACCCGCCGGCGTCTGTGCGGGGGACCACAGCGCCCTACTCCGGGAGCCCGGCGGCTTCGAGAGCTTCCTGGCGGTTCATGTAGGGCGCGACGCGGACGACCTTCCCGCCCTCGACCCGATAGAGCGACGCGGTGTCCGTTTCGACCTCCGCCCCGCTTTCCTTGCCCGTGCCCACCTCGTGCCAGAAGACCACCACCTGATCGCCGGCGTCGATGAATTCGGTGGTCTCGAGCGTGTGCGACTGCCAGGCGCTGGCGCCTTCGAGGAGCCCCGCGATGACCTCGTCGTGGCCCCGAAAGGTCCGCCCCTCGTGCAAGCCGCCGACGGTCCCGCGCCATTCGACGTCCGGGTCGAGAAGCTCGATTGCGGCCGGATAGTCGCCGCTGCAATACGCATCGCACATGGCCCGAACGATCTCCAGGTCCGTCTGCGCCAAACCAGCAGCCCTCCTACTCCTCCGACTCGGCGTTCGCGAGGGCCTCGGAGCGGTCGGCGAACACCCGGGCGTGCGAGATCAGGCCCTTCGTCACCGTGAATACGGTCGCCCCTGAATCCGCGGTAGGAATGCCGCTCGTCCGACCCTTGCCACCATGGCGGAAGACAAGCACCACCTGCTCGCCGACCACGATCAACTCGTTGCTCTCGAACCAGTACTGGTCGAACTCCTCCATCCAGACGGTCATCTGCTCCGCGACCCCGGCCCGCCCGTGGTAGGGCCCGGCGACCAGAGGCTCGAAGACGGCGTCCTCAGAGTAGTGCGAGAGAGCCGCTTCGGCGTCGCCCCGCTGGAATGCCCCGATCATGGCGCCGACGATCTTGACCGTCTCCTCCGACATTGCCGCTCAGCAATCTAATCGACGCCGTGCTCCAACCAAGCCTGGGATTGATCCGAACGTAACATTCACAGCGTTCTCCGGATGGCGGTGACACCCCGCCGGTGAGGGCCGCTCAGAAGATGTAGTTGCCGAGCTTCGGCGCCTCGAGCACGGTCACCCGGCCGCGGCCGCACCGGACGACGCCGGCGCGCTCCAGCTCGGCGAGAAAGCGGCTGACGCTCTCGCGCGAGGTGCCGGCGAGCTGGGCGAGGTCGGCCTGGTTCATGCGGATCGTGATCGCGGTGGCGTCGGAGACGGGGGTCTCCTCGGCGACCAGCTGGGAGAGCACGCCGGCGACCCGGCTCGGCACGGTCTGAAAGGACTGGCGGGCGATTCGCTCGTTGGCTGCGCGGAGGCGCCTGACCAGCGCCGCGACCAGCTTCACCGTGATCCCCGGATGGCGGGCC
>JBBRHQ010000217.1:0-5053 GCA_038222365.1 Solirubrobacterales bacterium | reverse complement strand
TGGGGATCCTTGATCTCGACCTTCTTGCGCTCCTTGACGCAGTATCCCTCAGGCATGAGAGGGCCCTCCTTTCGCTGCCGCTTCGCGGCAAAGCTCACGGTTGCCCGCGAGGTCGGATTGCGGCGAATGTAACGCAGGCCGTGGACGATCCCACGCATGCATGTGCGGATCGTCACAAAAACATCGAACCTCTAGCCTTTCGATTCAGCAATCCCGCCGCCCTCCAAGGAGATCAGAGATGCCCGAAGCAGTGATCGTCGACACCGTTCGCACCCCGATCGGCCGCGCCTTCAAGGGGTCGCTCTCCCAGCTGCGCCCCGACGAGATGGGAGCTTTCGCGGTAGACGCGCTGCTGGAGCGCAACTCGGAGGTCGACCCGGCCACGGTCGAGGAGGTCGTCTGCGGCTGCGGAATGCCGCAGGGCCTGCAGGCCTTCAACATCGGCCGGATCATCACCCTGCTCTCCGAGAAGCTCCCTGAGACCGTCAACGGGGTCACGGTCTCGCGCTACTGCTCCTCCAGCCTCGACGCGATCCGCCATGCGGGCAACGCGATCAAGGCCGGCGAGGGCGACACCTATATCGCCGCAGGAGTCGAGTGGGTGAGCCGCTACAACGAGCGGACCGAGCCGGCCGGCGAGGCCGACCAGAACGAAAACCTGAAGGGTAACGACGGGCAGCCCGATGCCTACATCTCGATGGGCCACACCGCCGTCAACGTCGCCAAGCGCTACGAGGTCAGCCGTGCCGACATGGACAAGTTCGCGCAGCGCTCCCAGGAGCTCGCCGTTCGCTCCCAGGAGGACGGCTTCTTCGATCGCGAGATCGTACCGGTGAACCTCCCCGACGGGACCGAGGTGGCCAAGGACGACGGGCCTCGGGCCAGCTCGACCCTGGAGAAGCTCTCCCAGCTCGACGATGCCTTCCCCGAGGCCGGGGGCGGCGGGGTCACCGCCGGCAACTCCTGCCCGCTGAACGACGGCGCCGCCGCGGTGCTGCTGATGAGCGAGGAGAAGGCGAAGGCGCTCGGCCTGACGCCGCGAGCGCGGATCGTCACCGCGGCGAGCTTCGGCAACGAGCCCGAGAACATGGGTGTCGCCCCGATCGGCGCGATCAAGAAGGTCCTCGACCGGGCCGGGATGAAGATCGAGGACGTCGGTGCGGTCGAGCTGAACGAGGCTTTCGCCGCCCAGGTGATCCCGATCATGGACGAGTGCGACATCCCGCTCGAGAAGCTCAACACCCACGGCGGGGCGATCGCGCTCGGACATCCCTTCGGGATGACCGGGGCACGGATCATGGGGACGCTGCTCAACGTGCTCGAGACCGACGACCATCAGGTCGGGCTGGAGACGATGTGCGTCGCAGGCGGCCAGGGCAAGGCGATGATCGTCGAGCGCCTCAACTGATCGGTCTGGCCGGGCGACGCCGGCCACCGGGCTGATCCGAGATGGACATAGGCGCGACGCTGTTCAGCACCGGTTGGGCGTCGGGCGTCAACGCCTACGCCACCGTGGCGCTGCTGGGGATCCTCGGCCGCAGCGGCGCCGCTGACATCCCGGCTCCGATCACCTCCAACCTGGTGATCGGGCTGGCCCTGGCGATGTTCGCGGTCGAGTTCGTCGCCGACAAGGTCGCCTACCTCGACAGCGCCTGGGACACGGTTCACACCTTGGTCCGGCCGGCGATCGGGGCCTGGCTGGGGGCGCTGCTCGCCGGGCACGACGGCGGCGGCACCAGCGAGCTGGCCGGCGCGCTCGGCTCGGGTAGCACGGCGCTCGCCAGCCACGGGGTGAAGGCTGGCCTGCGGCTCCTGATCAACACCATGCCGGAGCCGTTCAGCAACATCGCCGTCAGCCTCACCGAGGACGGCCTGGTCGCCACCGTGGTCGGCTTCTCCGTCAATCATCCGCTGACCGCATTCGCGATCGCTGCGACCCTGCTGCTGGGCGGGATCCTCCTGCTGGTCCTCCTCTACAGGCGGCTGATCGCGGCGATCCGCCGGATGCGCGAGAAAGGCCGAGCCGCCCCGGGCCGTTAGTGTCCGGGCGCAACTCGTCTGCAGAGGAGAGGGAATCTTGAGGTTAAGAGGCTGGTTCGCGGTTGGTTTGGTGGCGATTCTGGTGACCGCTGCGGGGGCATCGGCGGTGGCGGCCGGATCGAGGCTCTACTCCAACCAGCTCTCGATCACCTTCCGCTCAGCGCCCTCCGGGGACAGCTTCAACGGCCGGGTCCGCTCGGCGAAGCCCGCCTGCAGGCGCCGCAAGGTCGTCATCTTCCGCAGTCGCTCCGGCGCCGATGACCGGATCCGCGCCACCAGGAGCCGCCGGAGGGGCGCCTGGGAGGCGGTCCCGCCGCACCGCCGGATCGGCGCCGGGCGCTACTACGCGGTGATGCGGACCAAGGTGCTGGCCACCGGCTCGGCCGGTTATCGCGCCTGCGCGCCGGTGACGACCAGCGAGGTCGTCGTCAAGCGCCACTAGCCGGCGCTCGCAATACACTTGAGTAATCAAGCAAGTCTCCGGACACCTTCCTGAGGCGGAGCGCCAGGCGCCGGAAGCCTGGCTCGACTTCCTCCGCGCCCACGCTGCGATCACCCGCGAGCTCGACCTCTCGATGCGGGCCCGCCACGACCTCAGCCTCAACGAATACGAGGTCCTGCTGCAGCTCTGGCTGGCCGAGGACCGCCGCCTGCGCCGCGTCGACCTCGCCCAGCGGCTGCTCCTCACCCAGGGCGGGATCACCCGTCTGCTCGCCGGCC
The DNA here is from genome assembly GCA_038222365.1 of Solirubrobacterales bacterium. Lineage (GTDB taxonomy): Bacteria > Actinomycetota > Thermoleophilia > Solirubrobacterales > 70-9 > JBBRHQ01. The sequence continues at coordinate 2,293 of JBBRHQ010000217.1, read as the reverse complement.
TCGAGCGGGGCGCTCTGGTCGAGCGTGCCCCCTGCCCGGAGGACGGCCGCGTCGCCTACGCCCAGCTGACCGCCACCGGCCGGCGGCGCCTGGAGGCGGCACGCCGCGATCACCTTGCCGAGGTGGAGCGGTTGTTCGCCGATCGCTTCGATCCGGCCGAGCTGGCCTCGCTCGGCGAGCTGCTCTCCCGCCTGCGCCCATAGGCCGGGAATGGCTCCGGTGGGGGCGGCAGAATGGGCCCATGTCGGAGGCCAGCGAGAGGTCGCGGGCGCGGCAGGCCCGTCGGACCGAGGGGCAGCGCCGCCCCTCGAAGCCCACCATCTACCGCCGTCGCAGGGTCGCCGCGGTCGCCGTCCTGGCGGTCCTTTTCTTGCTGGTCGTCCTGGTCATCCGCGGTGCCGACAGCGACGCGCCGCAACTGACGCCCGCCCAGGCAAAGAAGGTCGCCCGGGCCGAGGACCCGGTCCACCTCACGATGTCCTTCAGCGGCGACATCCTGATCCACTCCTTCCTCTGGGAGCGGGCGCTCGCCAACGGCGGCGGCTCGAAGTACGACTTCGCGCCGATGTTCTCCGAGCTGGCGCCCTATGTGGCCGATGTCGACGTCGGCGTCTGCCACGTCGAGACCCCGATGACCTCCAGCGAACCGACCAGCTACCCGATCTTCAACACCCCCACCGATCTGGCGGCGGGGATCAAGGCGAGCGGCTGGGACGCCTGTGACACCGCCTCCAACCACTCCCTCGACCAGGGCCAGTCGGGGGTAGATCAGACCGGCAAGGCGCTGGACCGAAGTCACGTCTCCCACACCGGCTCCTTCCCCTCCGCCGCGGCGCGCAGCAAGCCGCTGATCCTCGACGCCAACGGCGTCAAGGTCGGCTACATCGCCTACACCGACTTCACCAACGGGATTCCCCTCCCGGACCCCTGGTCGGTCAACTATGTCGCCTACGAGGGGGACGTCGGGCCGAAGGCGAAGCGGATCCTGGCCGACGCGAAGCGTGATCGCAAGGCGGGGGCCGAGGCGGTGATCGTGACCATGCAGTGGGGCGATGAGAATTCGACCACTCCCAACGACTCGCAGATGGCCCTGGCCGAGGCGCTGACCAAATCGCCGCTGATCACCGCGATCGTCGGCCAGGGGCCCCACGTGGTGCAGCCGATCGAGAAGATCAACGACAAATTCGTCGTTTTCAGCGAGGGCAACCTGGTCTCCAACCAGAGCGCCGCCGCCGGCCTCCCCGCCGAGACCCAGTACGGCCTGGTGGCGATCCTCCACATGGTCGCCGACGGCAAGGGAGTCCACGTGCAGCGCGTCACCTACGTCCCCACCTGGGTGCGGCTCACCGACTACGTCGTCCTCCCGGTCGGCATCGGCCTGCGCAAGGATTCGGCGAACGCCGCCAGCCTCCGCGACGCCTACGACACGATCGTCTCGATCGCCGGCCGCGCCAAGGACATCCAGCCACAGCCGCGGCAGCTCCCGCCGGGCTAGGGCTGGCCGGCGAGCACGGCCCCCACTGTCTGTTCGACGCGCTCCGGCTCGTCGCTCGCCTGCCGCCTGGTGAAGCGAACGCGTCCGTCGGGGTTGGGCGATTCCCGTCCAGCATGTCGTCGCAAATCGCTCTCGGAGCGGCTACTCCTCCAGCCGGTCGGCGATCAGGCGGGCCAGGGCGAGTGAGGAGGTCGCTGCCGGCGAGGGCGCGTTGCGGACGTGGACGGCGTGCTCGGTGCGGTGCAGGACGAAGTCGTCGACCAGGTTGCCGTCGCGGGCGAGCGCCTGGGCCCGGATCCCCGCCGGCCCGTGGCTGACCTGGGCGCCGCGCATCTCCGGGACGAAGCGGGCCGCCTCGGCGACGAAGGAGCGGCGGCTCGCGGCGCGGCGGATCTCCTCGAGGCCGGTGCGCCAGTGGCGGCGCATCAGCCGCCAGGTGCCCGGCCAGGCGACGGTCGCGGCGATGTCGCGGGGCCGGATCGTCCGCAAACGGTAGGCGTCACGCGCCGGCGCCAACAGGGCACTGGGCCCGATCAGCAGCTCGCCGGCGAAGTTGCGGGTCAGGTGGGCGCCGAGGAAGGGCAGCTCGGGGTCGGGCACTGGGTAGACGTTCGCCCGCACCAACCGGTCGGCATCGCCCTCGACCCGCAGGTAGGCGCCGCGGAAGGGGACGATTCGCGGGTCCTCGGGAGCCCCGGAGGCAACCGCGAGGCGATCCGACCACAGCCCCGCGCAGAAGACCGCCTGGCGCGCCGAGGTGGCGCCGCGGGCGTGCTCGACCACGATCCCGTCTGCGTC
>JBBRHQ010000216.1:0-5082 GCA_038222365.1 Solirubrobacterales bacterium | reverse complement strand
CGAGCAGCTCCAGCACCTCGAACACCGCGTGGGGCTCGCCGGCGCCGGCGTTGAGCGCCTCCCCCGCCGCCGGTCCGCCGGCGCCGACCGCGTGCTCGATCGCCAGATATGCGGCGACCGCGTCGTCGACGAAAAGGAAGTCTCGCTCCGGGCTGCCGTCGGAGCGGATCACCGGCCGTCGCCCTTCGAGGACCGCGCAGACGGCCTCGGGGATCAGCCTGGAAAAGTTGAGGTCGCCGCCTCCATAGATGTTGGCGAAACGGGTGACCGCGACCGGCAGGCCGAAGCCGCGCCAGTAGCTGAGTGCGATCAGGTCGGCCGCAGCCTTACTCGCCTCATACGGGCTCGCCGGCCGCAGCGCCTGCGCCTCGTGATAGGGGAGCTCGTCCTGGGGCCCGTAGGCCTTATCCGAAGATGCGAAGACGACGGCCGGGACGTCGCTCTCGCGGCAGGCCTCCAGCAGGGTCCAGCTTCCGCGGACATTTGCGTCAAAGGTCGCGCCGGGATCCGCCATCGCCGTGCCGACCAGCGTCTGCGCCGCGAGATGGAAGACGGTGTCGAACTCGCCGGCCCCGATCACAGCCCCCACGAGCGCGGCGTCGCGGAGGTCGGCGCCGATCGTCTCGACCTCGGCCTCGACCCCCTGAAGAGCCAGGCCGGAGAGCGGCGGCGAGCCGCGGTCGAGCACGGTCACGGAATCGCCGCGCTGCAGTAGGGCACTGGCCAGATGGGAGCCGACGAAGCCGTGCCCGCCGGTGATCAGCGACCGCTTCACGGCGGAAGGGGGCGGAAATCTGGACGGGAGTTCGGCAAGGGCGCCAGGATAGAGATGGGGCGGCGCTCCGAAGCCGCGCTCCGGACGCCCACCTAATGCGGCGCCGCCCAGGGAGCCTCGCCGGAGGCCCAGAGGTCGTTGAGCACGACCGCGTCCTTGTAGGTGTCGAGGCATTCCCAAAAGCCCCGGTGACGGTAGCCGCGGAGCTCGCCGTCAGCCGCAAGCCGCTCCAGCGGCCGGCGCTCCAGGACGCTGTCGGAGGAGAGGTATTGCTCGACACCCGGCTCGAAGCAGAAGAAGCCGCCGTTGATCCAGTGATCGCTGCGGGGCTTCTCGGTGAACCCCTCGATCCGGTCGTCCGCCCCCAGCCGGGCAACCCCCCACTGAAGATTCGGGCGGACGACGGTCACCGTCGCGGTAGCGCCGTGGGTGCGATGGCAGCTGAGCAGCGCTCCCAGGTCGATGTCGGCAACGCCATCCGCGTAGGTGGTGCAGAACGACTCGCCGGGGAGAGCCGCAGCGGCGGCCAGGACCCGCCCGCCCGTGGGCGTCTCGGTGCCGGTCTCGAGGCACTCCACGCTGACCCCGGACGGCCATCTCTCCTCCCCGACGAAGCGCTCGATCATCCCACCCAGATACCCGGTGCAGAGGATGAACCGCTCGAAACCCTGGCTGGCGAAGATCTCCAACACGTGCCAGAGGATCGGGCGCCCGCCGATCTCGACCAGCGCCTTCGGCATCGTTTCGGTCTTCTCGCGGAGGCGGGTGCCGCGGCCGCCGCAGAGGATCACCGCCGGGGGCCGCGCCCCGTGAGACGTCAATTGCCTCTCACGCCGAAGAGCTGAGGGAACTCGCCGGCGGCGCGGCTCAGCCGCCGGCGACGGCGGGAAGGATGGTCACCTCGTCGCCGTCGGAGACCTCGGTCTCGAGGCCGTCGGTGTAGCGGATGTCCTCGCCGGAGACGTAGACGTTGACGAAGCGGCGCAGGTCCCCGTCCTGGGTGATCCTCTCGCGCAGACCGTCGTGTTCGTCAAAGACCGCGTCGAGAGCCTCGCCGACTGTCGCCCCCTCGACCTCGAGCTCCGACTCGCCGCCGGTCGCGGCACGGAGCTGGGTCGGGATCTTCACCTTCACTGCCATCAAGCGGGAACCTCCTGTGCGAATTCTGACTCGAAGCTGGTGAGATCGGGCTCGATCTCATGCATGTGGAAGCTATCGCGCGCCGCGTCGAGGGTCTTCAGCCCCTCGCCGGTGATGTAGGTGACGACCCGCTCGCCGTCGCCGATCTCGCCGCGCTCGGCGAGCTTCGCGAGGACGGCGACGGTGACGCCGCCGGCCGTCTCGGTGAAGATGCCGGTGGTCTCGGCCAGCAGCCGGATGCCGTCGCGGATCTCCTGGTCTGAGACGGCGTCAATCGAACCGCCGCTGCGCCGCGCCTGCTCGACCGCGTACGGACCGTCGGCCGGGTCACCGATCGCCAGGCTCTTGGCGATCGTCTCGGGCTTCTGGGGCTTGCAGGTCTCCCAGCCCTGCTCGAAGGCCGTGGCGACCGGGCTGCAGCCGCGCGCCTGAGCCCCGCAGAAGACCGGCTGGGCGCCGGAGAGCAGCCCCGCGTCGAGCCACTCCTGAAAGCCGCGGTGGATCTTCGTGAACAGCGAGCCCGAGGCAATCGGGGCGACCACCCGGTCGGGCAACTCCCAGCCGAGCTGCTCGGCCGTCTCGAAGGCGAGGGTCTTCGAGCCCTCGGCGTAGTAGGGGCGCAGGTTGACATTGACGAAGGCCCAGGGCCGGGTTTCGGCGAGCTGGGTACAGAGCCGGTTGACGTCGTCGTAGTTTCCGCGCACCCCGACCAGGTTGGTGCCGTAGATCCCGGTGGCGATGAGCTTCTGCTCCTCGAGGTCGGCGGGGACGAATACGTAGGAAGGGATGCCGATCGCGGCCGCGCGGGCGGCGACGGCGTTGGCGAGGTTGCCGGTGGAGGCGCAGGCGACCGTGCCGAAGCCGAGCTCCGTGGCCTTGGCGGTGGCGACCGCGACCACCCGGTCCTTGAAGGAGTGGGTCGGGTTTGCGCCGTCGTTCTTGACCCAGATCTCGGCGTCCAGGCCGAGCCGCTCGGCCAGCCGGTCGGCGCGGATCAGCGGGGTCAGACCGGGCTCCAGGGGATCGGCCGGGCGGCTCTCGAATGGCAGGAAGTCGGCGTAGCGCCAGATCCCTCGCGACCCGGTCTGGATTCGCCGTTTCGCCTCCTCGGAGTCGAGGCCGGAGTGCTCGTAGGCGACCTCGAGCGGGCCGAAGCACTCCGAACAGACGAACAGCGCCTCGAGCGGGTAGCTCGCCCCGCACTCCTTGCATCTCAAGCTCTCAACTGACATCCGATCTCACTTTCGCCGCCGCCCACGAAAAAACCTCCGCCTGTGTGGGGCAGAGGTCCGATCGGACATCCCCCACATCTTCCAGGCCTCCAACTTCGCCTGCTGGACTTGGCACCTTCTCCGGACCGGTTGGGTCCGAGTGGTTGCCGGGGCTTCTGCGGGCCAGTCCCTCCACCCCTCTCGATGTGGCGCTATATGTGACCGGCGACTATACCATCGCCCGCCGGGAAGGCTGAGGCTCTAACCGCCCGGCGACGCTGACACCGATCGTGCTCGCCGCGGGCGGCACGCCACTAACCTGTCCCCACCTGGTGATCACAGTGCCGTGCGAGAAACCGAGCAAGAGCGATGCCGAACCTTCCAAAGCCGAGGCTGAGACGGTCCATGCGGCGCGGCGAGCTCATTTCGCCGGCTCCGCATCCTGAGCGCACCACGCCCAACGTCGAGCAGATCGACGCCGAGGGCCTTCGCTGGGTCAACATCGACCACCCCGGCAACCTCGAGCGCGCCTGGATCGAGAAGCAATTCGACTTCCACCCGCTCGACCTCGAGGACGTCTTCTCCCGCAACGAGCGGCCGAAGATCGACACCTATGACGAGTACCTGTTCATCGTTCTGCACTTCCCGGTGTTCGACCGCGCCGCCGGTCGCCTCGGCACCGGCGAGCTCGACCTCTTCGTCGGTCCCGGCTTCGTCGTAACCATCCCAAACCAGCCGCTGAAGCCGGTCGAGTACCTGTTCGAACGCTGCCGCTCGAAGGAGGAGCTGCGCGAGCAGCTGTTTGCCCGCGGCTCCGGCTACCTGCTCTACCGGATCGTCGACGACAGCTTCGACTACTGCTTCCCGATGCTCCGCAAGATCGGCAACAAGCTCGACAACCTCGAGGACGAGATCTTCGAGGGCCGCGGCGAGGACATCGTCCGCGACATCTCCAACGTCAAGCAGGAGATCATCAACTTCCGCAAGGTGATCCGCCCCCAGCGGCCCGTCCTGCGCGACCTGGAGTCGGTCAAGCGGCGCTACCTCGCCCCCGACCTCGACCTCGAGATCTACTTCGACGACATCGTCGATGCGCACGAGCGCATCTGGGACATGCTGGAGACCTACAAGGAGGTGGTCGTCGCCCTCGAGGAGACGAACGAATCGGTGATCTCGCACCGCATCAACGACATCCTCCGCGTGCTCACCGCGATCAGCGTCATCGTCCTGCCGCTTACCCTGATCGCCAGCGTCTGGGGGATGAACGTCGGCGTTCCCGGCGAGGGCAACGCGACCGACTTCTACCTGATAGTCGGCGTGATGCTGGTGATGCTGGTCGGGATGGTCAGCTACTTCCGCAAGCGCGGCTGGCTCTGAATTAATTCGCTCGAATCCTCCGCTTCGGCGTCCGGGGTCCGGTGCGGTGGGTGGCGGGCGCATCTAGGATTCGAGTCCGTGGCCAATCAGCGGATCTGGGCGCCGTGGCGCCTCGCCTACGTGATGGACGATTCCAAGGAAACTGAGGATGAATGCATCTTCTGCGCCAAGCCGGCGGCCGAAGACGACGAGGCAAACCTGGTCGTCCATCGGGGTACCAGCTGCTTCGTCATCCTCAACCTCTTCCCCTACACCAACGGCCACCTGATGATCGCCCCCTACGAGCATTTGGGTCGCCTCCAGGAGCTCCCGGCGGAGACGACCGCAGAGATGATGAGCCTCGCTCAGCGCTCGATGGTGCGCCTCGAGCAGGTCTACGACCCCCACGGCTACAACGTCGGCTTCAACCAGGGAAGGTCCGCCGGAGCCGGCGTCGAGCACCACATCCACATGCACGTCGTCCCGCGCTGGGGAGGCGACACCAACTTCATGCCGGTGATCGCCGACACCAGGGTGATGCCGCAGACCCTCGAGCAGAGCTACGAGGCGCTGCGGGGCAAATTTGACTGAGCCGGACGT
>JBBRHQ010000215.1:0-5089 GCA_038222365.1 Solirubrobacterales bacterium | reverse complement strand
GCGCCGTCTCGGCGTCGGCTTCGCGGCTGACTTTGCCGGCGTTGGCGTTCTTGAGGACGTTGAGGCCCTCGGCATAGGCGGCCATGATCCCGTACTCGATCCCGTTGTGGACCATCTTCACGAAGTGCCCGGCGCCGCTCGGCCCGCAGTGCAGGTAGCCGTTCTCGGCCGGGCCGGGATCGCCGCTCCGGCCCGGGGTGCGCTTGGCGGAGTCCACCCCCGGGGCGACCGTGGCGAAGATCGGGTCGAGCCTCTCGACCGCCGCGTCGGGGCCGCCGATCATCAGGCAGTAACCGCGGTCGAGCCCGAAGACGCCGCCGCTCGTCCCGCAATCGATGAAGTCGATGCCGCGCTCGGCCAGCTCGGCCGAGTGGCGCATGTCGTCCCGGTAGTAGGAGTTGCCACCGTCGATGATCGCGTCGCCCTTCTCCAGCACGTCGGCGACAGCGTGCACGGTCTTGTCGGTGATCTCGCCGGCCGGGACCATCACCCAGACGGCGCGGGGCGCCGTCATCTGCGAGGCCAGCTCCTCGAGGGAGGAGGCTCCCTTGGCGCCTTCCCCCGCCAGCGTCTCGATCGCCTCGGGATTGACGTCGTAGACGACGCAGGTGTGCCCGTCGCGCATCAGGCGCCGGACGATGTTGGCGCCCATCCGCCCCAGCCCGACCATTCCAAGTTCCATGCGCGACCCCTTCCTCGATTGCGGGCCAGGATCCTATGCCCGAACGGATAGCCTCCGCGGCGATGGCTGCGAAGAGGAGGAAGAAGCGCCCGCCCGGAGTTGCCGACGTGCTGGTGATCTTCGGGATCACCGGCGACCTGGCGAAGAAGATGACCTTCCGGGCGCTCTACCGGCTGGAGGCCCGTGGGGAGCTCGACTTCACGATCGTCGGGGTCGCCCGCAACGACTGGACCCACGACGATCTCGTCAACCACGTCCGCGAATCGGTCTCGACCAGCGTCGAGGACCCGGACGGGGACATCTTCGCGAGGCTCGCCGGGCGCCTCCGCTACGTCGGCGGGGACTATTCGGACCCGAAGACCTTCGAACGGGTCGCCGAGGCGGTCTCCGACCACGAGCAGCCGGTCTTCTACCTCGAGATCCCGCCCTTCCTATTCGCTGACGTGGTCCGCGCCCTGGGCAAGGCCGGGGTGACCGAAAACGCCCGGGTGGTGATCGAGAAGCCGTTCGGCCACGACCTCGAATCGGCCAAGGCACTGGAGGCGGAGCTGCTCGAGATCCTCCGCGAGGACCAGATCTACCGCATAGACCATTACCTCGGCAAGGAGCCGGTGATGGACATCACCTACCTCCGCTTCGCCAACTCGATCCTCGAGCCCGTCTGGAATCGCCAGTTCGTCTCCCACGTGCAGATGACCCTGGCCGAGAGCTTCGGGGTCGAGGACCGCGGGCGCTTCTATGACCCGGTCGGCACCCTGCGCGACGTGATCCAGAACCACGCCCTGCAGATGCTCGGCCTGGTCGCGATGGAGCCGCCCGCCGGCAACCAGAAGGACTCGATCCGCGACAAGAAGCTGGAGCTGTTCAAGGCGATGCGCGAGGCGAACCCGAAGCGCTACGTCCGCGGCCAGTACGAGGGCTACCTGGACGTCGAGGGCGTCGCGAAGGATTCGACCACCGAGACCTTCGTCGCGCTCGAGCTGGAGATCGACAACTGGCGTTGGAGCGGGGTCCCCTTCTTCATCCGGGCCGGCAAGAAGCTGCCGGTGAAGGCGACCGAGATCCAGGTCGTGTTCAAGCGCCCGCCGCGCCTCGGCGTCGGCACCGGAAGGATCCCCGAGCCCAACCAGCTGGCGATCCGGATCGACCCCACCCCCGGGGCGCGGATCCGCTTCCTGATGAAGCAGGCCGGCAAGGAGGCCTTCGAGGCCGCCGATCTGCGGGTCCTGTTCGAGAAGACCCCCGGGGAGGACCCCGAGCCCTACGAGCGCCTGCTCGACGACGCGATTCGCGGCCGCGCCGACCTGTTCACCAGGAGCGACGGGATCGAGGAGACCTGGCGGGTCGTGCAGCCGCTGCTCGACCACCCCGGTCCGGCGATCCCCTATGAGCCGGGCTCCTGGGGCCCGGAGGAGGCCTCGAAGCTGACCCGCGGCGTCTGCGACTGGCACGAGCCGTGGATGCCCGACGCGGCCGGGGATTGAGCGGGGTGGAGCCGGAGCGGAGCCGCTTCGAGCGGGGGATCATCGGTCTCGCTTCCTCGCGGCCAGGCTCCTGGTTCTACGTCAACCTCGCTCCGCACCTCGACCGGCCGCTGCTGCGGTTGAGCCGGGGCAACATCAGCACCGCCGGCTACGGCCGGGTCGGGGTGCTTCGGGTGCGGGGCGCGAAAAGCGGGGTAGAGCGCGAGACCCCGCTGGTCCACACGATCGACGGCGAGAGGATCCTGATCGTCGCCTCACGCGGCGGGGACGTCCGCCATCCCGCCTGGTACCGGAACCTGATCGCAAACCCCGAGGTGAGCTTCCTCTATCGCGGGGAGGCGCGTGACTATCTGGCCCGCGAGCTGAGTGGCGAGGAGCGCGAGCGCGCCTGGCGCCTTGTCAACCGCACCTATCCCGGGTTCACCGTCTACGAGAAGCGCGCCGGCGCCCGGCTGATCCCGGTGATCGCGCTCGAGCCCCGCTGAGCCGCCTGCCCCGCTGCCGCCGCCGAGACTGCAATTAGTCACCTCATAGGTGACTCACTGAACACTCGCGGGCGCCGCCGCGAGCTGCCCGCAGGCGGCGTCTATGTCGCGGCCTCGGGTGAGCCGCACCGTGGTGGGGATCCCCTTCCTCACCAGCACCTCGCGGAAGGCGGCGATCCCCTCCCGGCTGGAGCCTTCGAAGCCGGTGCCGGTCGGGTTGTAGGGGATCAGGTTGACCTTGAAGGCGTGCGCCGGGGCGAGGATCGCCGCCAGCGCCGCCGCCTGCTCGTGGCGGTCGTTGACCCCGGCGAGCATCAGGTACTCGACGAAGACCTTGCGACGCCGGGCGCGGTGCCAGGCGAGACAGGCGTCGAGCACGTCGGCCAGCGGATAACGCTCGTTGACCGGCATCAGCTCCGAGCGCAGCGCGTCCTCGGCGGCGTGCAGGGAGAGCGCCAGGCGCACCGGCGGCCCCTCCCTCGCCATTCGCTCGATCCCCGGGACCCATCCGACGGTCGAGACGGTGGTGTGAGCGTTTGAGATCCCGGCCTCGGGGAGGCGCTCGCAGGCGGCGAGGACCGGGTCGAGGTTGATCATCGGCTCCCCCATCCCCATGAACACGGCGTGGTTGACCTCGCCGCGGCGGCGGAAGTGGAGAGCCTGGTCGATGATCTCGGACTCGGTCAGGTTGCGGCCGAAGCTCATCCGCCCGGTGGCGCAGAAGGAGCAGGTGAGCGGGCACCCGGACTGGCTGGAGATGCAGACCGAGCGACGGCCGTCGCGGTAGCTGATCAGCACCGCCTCCAGCGGCCGCCGGTCCGCGGTCTCGAACAAGGCCTTCACCGTCCCGTCGCTGGAGCGCGCCTCTCGAAGCGGCGAGAGCGAGGAGATCGGAAGCTCGGCCCCGAGCCGGCGGCGAAGCCCGAGCGGCAGGTTGGACATCTCCTCGAAGGAGCCCGCGCCGCCGGCCAGCCATCGCCAGACCTGGCGGGCGCGGTAGGGCGGCTCACCGGCTTCGGCGAGAGCCCGGTCGAGTGCGATCAGGTCCACCAGAGGCAGTCTGCCAAGCGCCGGGCCTGTACTGAGGCTGCGGCCTCATTCGGGATCGTCGAAACTCAGCCCCCTCAATCCCTAGCGCCGTGCTACGGTTTCGGCCCGCCTAATTAGGGACCCCTAATTCGGAGCCACGCGTGATCAAGACCAACGACCTCGCTGAGTGATCCCCACCCTCGTCATCGGGCTGCGCGAGGGCGTCGAGGCCGCGCTGATCGTCGGCATCATCGCAGCCTTCCTGGTCAAGGAGGGCCGCGGTGACGCGCTTCGGCAGATGTGGATCGGGGTAGCGATCGCGGTCGGCCTCTGCGTCGCGGCGGCGATCAGCCTCAGGGTGGTCGGCCAGGAGCTGCCGCAGCGCGAGCAGGAGGGTCTGGAGACGGTGATCGGCGTGATCGCGGTCGGAGCCGTCACCTACATGATCGTCTGGATGCGCCGTCACGCCCGCAGCATCCGCTCCTCGCTCGAGGGCAGCGCCGCCGAGGCGCTGATCGCGGGCTCGACCCTGGCCCTGGTGGGGATGGCCTTCCTCGCCGTTCTGCGCGAGGGCCTCGAGACCTCGGTCTTCCTGCTCGCCGCCTTCCAGGACGCCTCCGACACCACCGCCGCCGGCGCCGGCGCGGTGATCGGGATTCTGCTCGCGGTCGCGATCGGCATCGGCCTCTACAGGGGCGGAGTGCGGATCAATCTCTCGCGCTTCTTCAGGGTGACCGGTCTGGTCCTCGTCTTCGTCGCCGCCGGGCTGCTCACTGTCTCGCTGCACACCGCCCACGAGGCGGGCTGGTTCAACCAGCTCCAGGGCCAGGCGATCGACCTCTCCTGGCTGGTGAAGCCGGGGACGATCTCCGGCTCGCTGCTGACCGGGATGCTCGGGCTGCAGCCGGAGCCGACCGTCGGCGAAGCCCTGATCTATCTGCTCTACGCGCTGCCGATGGCCGTCTACGTTCTCTGGCCGGATCGGCTGCGGCTGCGGCGGAGACCCGCGCGCGCCACCGCACAGGCCCAGCAGCTGCCGGCGGAGAACCCGGCTTGAGCGCTCACCTACGCGTCCTCACCCTGCTGATGCTGGGTGGCGGTGTCCTGCTCGGCGCCGGCTGCGGCTCTGGCGAGGACGCCCCGAAGGGCGCGAAGAGCTTTCCGGTGAGGCTCACCGACGCGGGTCGACGAGCGCCTCGGAGAGCTCGGTACCGACCTTCTTCATCCGCTTCAAGTGTGACCCCGAGAAGCAGTTCGTCGCGCTCGAATCCGTCCAGGCCTAGGGCCTAGGGATCCTCGCCCGGGGCCGGCGGATCCTCCTCCGGCGCCCCCAGCGGGCTTGACAGGTGGGGAGTGCCGCCGATCCGGTCCTGCCAGCGCCGGTAGCGTTCCTCGGAGCGCTTCGCCCG
>JBBRHQ010000214.1:0-5119 GCA_038222365.1 Solirubrobacterales bacterium | reverse complement strand
TCGATCCGACGACGGTCAGGGACACGGGTCCTCCTCGGAGCATGGTCGGGCGACACTCGTGGCGCCGCTAGGGGAGACTAGGCGGCCGTGAAGGCTATCCAGATGAGCGAGTTCGGCGGTCCCGAGGTGCTCAAGCACACCGAGTTGCCCGACCCGGACGCGCCCGAAGGTCACACCCTGATCTCGGTCTCGCGGGCGGGGGTCAACTTCGCCGATACCCACGTCACCCGCAACGACTACCTCGCCGACCAGCAGCTGCCGATGATTCCGGGGGGCGAGGTCAGCGGGACCACACCGGACGGGCGCCGGGTCGCGGCGCTGCTGATGAACGGCGGCTACGCCGAGCAAGTGGCCGTCCCCGATGCCTCCCTGGTCCCGATACCCGAGGGGGTTGACGACGACCAGGCGGCGGCACTGCTGCTCCAGGGGCTGACGGCGCGCAGCATCCTGCGGATCTCGGCCGACCTCCAGCCGGGCGAGAGCGTCGTCGTCCACGCCGCCGCCGGGGGCACCGGCAGCCTCGCGGTGCAGCTGGCCAAGCGGATGGGCGCGGGCCGGGTGATCGCGCTCGCCTCGAGCCCCGAGAAGCGCGAGATGACCCTCGAGCTCGGCGCCGACGCCGCGGCCGACTCGCGAGCCGAGGATCTGCGCGAGGCGATCCTCGAGGCAAACGGCGGCGAGCCGGTGGACGTCGTGCTCGAGATGGCGGGGGGCGAAGCCTTCGAGCAGAGCCTGCGCTCCCTGGCCCCCTTCGGGCGGCTGGTCACCTTCGGGATCGCCTCGCGCGAGGAGAACCAGGTGAAGACCGGCCACCTGATGCGAAACAGCCGCGCCGTGGTCGGCTTCTGGCTGGTCGGGCTGTTCAGCCGCCCGGACCTCCTGCGCGACGGCCTCGAGGAGGTTTACGGAGCCGCCGCGGCGGGGGAGCTGAAGGCGGTGATCGGCGGTGTCTACCCGCTCACCGAGGCCGAGCGGGCGCACCGCGAGCTGGCGGCGCGCGAGACAGCCGGCAAGCTCCTCCTGGACCCAAGCACATGACTCAATTTCGTGGCCTTGGGCTTTCCTCGGAGGTCCAGCAGGCACTCGACGAGCTCGGCTACGAGGAGCCGACCCCGATCCAGGAGCAGGCGATACCCGAGCTGCTCGCCGGCAACGACGTGATCGGGCAGGCGCAGACCGGGACGGGCAAGACCGCGGCCTTCGGCCTGCCCCTGCTCCAGTACCTCGACCCAGCCAGCGAGGAGGTGCAGGCGATCGTCCTCACCCCGACCCGCGAGCTGTGCATCCAGGTCACCCAGGCGATGCGCGCCTACGCCGAACACCTGCCGGTGGAGATTGTCGCGGTCTTCGGGGGCGCGCCGATCCGCTCCCAGCAGGCCCAGCTGCGGGCCGGCGCCCAGGTAGTCGTCGCCACGGTCGGCCGGATGATGGACCTGATGTCGCGGCGCTCGCTGGTCCTCACCGCCGCCCGCTACGTCGTCCTCGACGAGGCCGACGAGATGCTCGACCTCGGCTTCATCGAGGACGTCGAGAAGATCCTGCGGATGTGCCCCAGCGGGCGCCAGACGGCGCTCTTCTCGGCGACGATTCCGCCGCCGATCCAGCACCTCGCCGAGAGCTACATGTACGACCCGGTGACGATCAGGATCACTCCGAAGAAGCTCACCGTCGACGCGATCTCCCAAGCCTTCATCGAGGTCGGCGCCCGAGAAAAGGGCTCGAGGCTGATCGAGCTGCTCCGCTCCGAGGAGCCCGAGCAGGCGATCATCTTCTGCCGCACCAAGATCGGCGCCGGCCGGCTGGAGAAGACGCTGAAAGACAAGGGCCTCGACGTCAAGGCCCTCCACGGCGACATGAGCCAGGGCTCGCGCGACGGAGTGATGATCGCCTTCAAGGATCACCGGGTGCGGCTGCTGGTCGCCACCGACATCGCCGCCAGGGGCCTCGACATCGAACACGTCACCCACGTCATCAACTACGACGTCCCGGACTCCTCAGAGGTCTACGTGCACCGGATCGGGCGCACCGGCAGGGTCGGGCGCACCGGCCGGGCGATCACCCTGGTGACCCCGAGCCAGCGGGGCGAGATCGACCGGATCGAGCGCGACGTGAAGACCTCGATCGGCGAGTGGGAGGCTCCCGAGGAGCGCCTCGAGCACGCTCCGCGGCCGCGGCGCCGGGAGCGCCCCCCGCGGCGCGAGCGCCCCGCCGAGCCGCCGGCCGACGGAAGCCAGAAGCTCTTCGTCAACCGCGGCGAGCGCAGCGGGATCACCGAGCAGGACCTCCGCTTCATCCTGCGCGAGGGAGCGGTGATCCCCGACGCGGCGATCCGCGACGTCCGCGTCCTGCACCGCTTCTCCTTCGTCGAGCTTGACGCCGATCAGGCCGAGCGTGCGGTCGAGTTCCTCGACGGCACCAAGCTGAAGGGCCGCGAGATCCGTCTCGAGGTGGCGCGCAGCTAGCCGGGCGTTCCGGCGACGTGAACCCAGCGGGCCTCCGAAGGCGTGCCGTCGGAGTTGTCGACGAAGAGCATGTACCACCCGGACGGCAAGAGGCCGGCGTTACGCGGGATCGTCACCTCGACCCCGCCCTCGCGGCGGGTGAAGCGCAGGGCGACCGAGCGCTGCTCGACGTCGGTGACGTGGGTGACGGCGCTGGGGCGGATCAGGCGGGCGGCCCGGATCGCCCCCGGATCGGAGGTGCCGAAGCTCGCGGTCTCGCCGTGGCGCACCTCTTCCGGTCCGCCGGTGATCCGCGGGCGATCGCCGGCGTAGAGGTAGGGCGGCGAGTAGACCTCGATCCGCTTCTCGAAGCTGCCCGGAATCTTGTTGTCCGCATCGGCGTAGAGCGGGTCTCCGCCCAGCGTGATCACCCGCCCGTCGGGCAGCAGCAGCGCCGAGGAGTGGTAGTTGCGCCCGACGCTCGAATCGGCCACCCGCTTCAGCCTGTTCGTCTTGGGGTCGTAGAGGTGGCAGAGAAACAGGTCGCTGTCGCCCTCTCCGCGGTAGCCGGTCGAGCCATTGGTGATTACGACCTTGTCGTCAGGGGTGATCACCAGATTCGGGTAGCGCGTCGGCGCGGCCAGGTCGGGGCCGGGCCTGAACCGCGGATGGGGCTTCTTCAGGTCGATCACGTCGGTGCGGTCGGTGGACTTCGGCGACTCGCCGATCCCCCCGCCTCCGGCGATCATGTAGCGCTGGTCCTGCGCGGGCGGCAGCAGGACGCTGCCGCTGGTCTCGGTCTCGTGCGGAACCCGCAGGCCGGGGACCTTGTCGAAGCTGTTGTCCTTCAGGTCCCAGATCCCGGGGTGGCGGCCTACCGAGGACGAGCCGTAGCCGGCGTTGCTGCCCGTGTAGAACAGGTTCCCGTCCGGCATCAGGAACAGCGCTGGAAAGGTCGGAAAGGTCCGACGCAGCTCCGGATCGGTTTTCCACTGCTTGGTCTTCGGGTTGTAGATCTCGTTCTGGCCGTTGATCATCCGCCCGAACCCGTCCAGACCCGAGACGGCCAGGGCGCGCCCGTCCTTAAGGCCGACCAGGGTCGGGTACCAGCGGGCCAGGTCGAGGTTGTCGACCTTCTCGTAGCGCTCCTTGACCGGGTCGAAGAGGTAGGACTTGTTGTCGCCCCAGTAATCCTGCTTCTGCCTGGTCAGGGCCGTCGTGAAGCCGTAGATGGCGTGGCTGCGCTGGGGGGGCACGCCGGAGATCGTGAACTGGGTCGGCTGCTTGATGACCGACGCCTGCCCCTCCTCGACCGCCTTCACCCAGACCCCAACCTGGCTGGCTGTGACCGTGGTGGTGCCGTCGGCCGCAACCTGCTTGGAGGCCGGCTTGACCACGACCTTGTTGCGGGTGCGGTAAGCGTGACCGTCGGGGGAGAGGAGCTCGGTCCCGGCCGCGAGGCGCAGGGGCTGGCCGTTGGGGTCCTCGTTCTTGATCGTCATGACCCCGGCTGCCCGCTTGATGACATCCGGGAGGACCTCGTAGCGCCGGGTGCCGCCGGCGATCAGCAGCTTGCCGTCCGGCAGGAAGACGTGGCCACCGCAGAACATGTCAGACGGTGTGTGGATCATCTTGAACTTGTCGGTCTTCGGGTCCCAGAGCAGCGTCTTGAACGTGCCCGCCTTGAACTGCTGGCGGTCGTTGCCCGAGCCGGCGATCAGCAGCACCTTGCCGGTTCGAAGCAGCGCCGCGTGGATCGCGTTGACCTGCATGTCGTCCGGCACGTCGAGGACCGACCAGTGCCCGTTTCGCTGCTTGTAGCCAGAGCTGTTGATCTCGTAATCGTGCAGGGCCTTGCGCCCGGCGGAAACGAGCGTCGGGGCGTTGACGGCGATCAGGCCGCCGAGCACCAGCAACGCGGTCAGGGTCCTGGCGATCCGTCGGCGTGCGCGTCCGCTCACGAGCCGACCCTGTCAAGCGAGGTCCAGCTCAGCTCCGGCTCTTCGATCTCGACCGCCTCGCGACTGGGCTGGCGCTGGCGGTGAGCTCGCCGTCGGGCTGCAGCCTCGGTCCGCCAGATCGCCACCGGCAGCAGGCAGACCACCAGCGAGGCCAGCGACCAGACGCGCATCGAGACGTGGTCGTGACCGAGGGCGAGGCCGAGGGCGAGGGGGACGCCGAAGACCAGGCCCCAGAGCAGGTGCTTGCGGAAGGTGGCCAGCGCGTCGCGCGTCCCGGCATCCCCCTTTGGCGTGATCACGAACCCGCTCCCCCGCCGCAACACGACGGCGGCGAGGGAAGCTGCGTAGACGGGTGCTGAGAGGGCCGAGATCAGCAAACCCATCGCCCCGGTGGAGCCCTCCTCCTCATGTGGGCTGACGTTGTGGCGGCGGTTGAAGAAGTAGAGGCCGATCTGGAGCGTCGCGGCGTCCAGGTAGAGCATCAGCCAGAGGTGCGCCGGCACCTCGACCCCGCCCGCCCCGAGCGAGAAGTAGAGCAAACCGTTGAGCGCGCCAAGCGCCCAGGCGATTGCCACGGTCGGGTAGTAGAAGAGGAGGAAGGAGTAGTTGGCCAGGGCGCGCGGCGAGAGCCGGCGCGCCAGGCGCCAGAGCCTGCCCGTGAGGACCTCGTCGGTGCCGCGCGACCAGCGGTCCTGCTGAGAGAAGTAGTCGCTGAAC
>JBBRHQ010000213.1:0-5151 GCA_038222365.1 Solirubrobacterales bacterium | reverse complement strand
CAGGTGTCGCGCTCGCCGTTGGCGATCAGCTTGTCCGAGCCCTTGCCGAGATAGGCGGTGAGCGGGATCGGCAGTCGGTCGAGGATCTCGGCCTTGTCGTCGGAGGGGCCCATCACGAGCACGATCGAGGAGACGCCCGAGAGCGGGCAGACCGCCTTCCTCCGCCGCAGCGTGAAGCGGCATCCCCGTGGCCGCGACGCCGCCATGTAGCCCCGAACGACGATCCGCTTGCGATTGGTGGTGATTCGCAGGTGCGAGCCGGAGGCGGCGCCGCGGACCACGATCTGTCGCTCGGGAGCGGCGGCGGCGGGCCATCCGAGCAGCGCCAGCATCGAGACGGCCGCAGCCGCCACCAGCCCACCCCACCGGCCCCGCCTGGTGATTCGAGCGTGAGTGATCCATTCTAGATAGCGACTTCGGCAACCGAGTGCAACCGGCCTCGGTACGCTGATGCCATGTGCCGAAACATCCGAACCCTCCACAACTTCGATCCTCCCGCCACCGAGGAGGAGGTCCACGACGCGGCGCTTCAGTACGTTCGCAAGATCAGCGGCTCGAGCAAGCCCTCCCAGGCCAATGCCGAGGCCTTCGAGCGAGCAGTCGAAGAGGTGACCGCGGCGACCCACTCCCTGCTGGACGGGCTGACCAGCGCGGCGCCCCCGAAGAACCGTGATGACGAGGCGGCGAAGCGCCGCGCTCGCGCCAAGGTGCGCTTCGCCGCCTGAGGCGAGCGCGGGTCGGCCTAACGGGAGACGAGCCGCTTGTAGGCGATCCGGTGCGGCCGGTCGGCCTCGGCCCCGAGCCGGCGGCGCCGGCTCTCCTCGTAGGCCTCGAAGTTCCCCTCGAACCACTCGACCTGAGAGTCGCCCTCGAAGGCGAGCACATGGGTCGCGACCCGGTCGAGGAACCAGCGGTCGTGAGAGATCACCATCGCGCAACCCGCGAATGAGAGCAGCGCCTCCTCGAGGGCCCGCAGGGTGTCGACGTCGAGGTCGTTGGTGGGCTCGTCCAGGAGCAGCAGGTTGCCGCCCGATCGCAGCAGCTTCGCCAGATGAACCCGGTTGCGCTCCCCCCCGGAGAGGGTTCCCACCTGGCGCTGCTGGTCGGAGCCCTTGAAGTTGAAGCCGGCGACGTGGGCGCGCGAGCTGGTCCACCTCTCACCGACCTTGATCTCTTCCTCGCCCCCGGAGATCTCCTCCCAGACGCTTTTGGCGGGATCGAGCGCGTCGCGGGATTGATCCACGTAGGCGAGCTCGACCGTCTCCCCCAGCCGCAGCTCGCCGGCGTCGGGCTGCTCGTCGCCGACGATCATCCGGAACAGGGTCGTCTTGTCGGCGCCGTTGGGCCCAAGCACCCCGATGATCCCGGCCGGCGGCAGCGAGAAGGAGAGGTCCTCGATCAGCAGCTTCTCGCCGAAGCCCTTGCGCAGCGCCTCGGCCTCGATCACGACCTTGCCGAGGCGCGGCCCTGCCGGGATGTGGATCTGCACCTCCTCGAGCTTCACCGCCTGCTCTTCGGCCAGCAGATCCTCATAGCGGGCGAGACGCGCCTTCGACTTCTTGCGCCGGCCCTTCGGGTTCTCTCGCACCCACTCCAGCTCGGCGGCGATCGTGCGCTGGCGGGCGGTCTGCTTGCGCTCCTCCTGTGCGAGGCGCTCCTGCTTCTGCTCGAGCCAGGAGGAGTAGTTGCCGCGGAAGGGGATGCCGCGCCCCCGGTCCAGCTCGAGGATCCATCCGGCGACGTTGTCGAGGAAATAGCGGTCGTGGGTGACCGCGACCACCGTGCCCCGGTACTCCTCCAGGTGACGCTCGAGCCAGGCGACGGACTCCGCGTCGAGGTGATTGGTCGGCTCGTCGAGGAGCAGCAGGTCGGGTGCGGAGAGCAACAGGCGGCAGAGCGCCACCCGGCGGCATTCGCCGCCCGAGAGCCTGCCCACCTCGGCATCGGCGGGCGGCAGGCGCAGCGCGTCCATCGCGGTCTCCAGCATCGTCTCCAGGTTCCAGGCGTCCGCCGCGTCGATCCGGTCCTGGAGTCGGGAGAACTCTCCCGCAGTCTCCTCGGAATAGTTGGCCGCCAGCTCGTTGAAGCGGTCGAGCAGGTCGCGCAGCTCTCGCACCCCGTCCTCGACGTTCCCCTTGACGTCCTTTGCCGGGTCGAGCTGGGGCTCCTGCTCGAGCAAGCCGACAGTCGCGCCGGGGCGAAGCTGGGCCTCTCCGCGAAACTCGGTGTCGACCCCGGCCATGATCCGCAGCAGGGTCGACTTGCCGGCCCCGTTGTAGCCGAGGACGCCGATCTTCGCCCCCGGCAGGAAGCTCAGCGAGATATCGCTCAGCACCTCCTTGCCGGGCGGGTGGGTGCGCGAAACCCGGTGCATGGTGAAGACATGGTCGGCGGACATCGGCGGGCACCATAGCCGTGTCGCTACGGTGGGCGGGTGCCCGACCCGCTCCTCGCAGTGGACGCCCCCTCGATGCTGTTCCGCGCCTTCCACGCGCTGCCCCGCTCGATCCGCGGCAGCGATGATCAGCCCGTCAACGCCCTGCTGGGCGCGGCCAACCTGATCCTGCGGGAGGTCGAGGCCCACTCCCCCCGCGCCGTGGTCCTCTGCTTCGGCCCCGACGCCGCCAGCTACCGAGTCGAGCTCTTCCCGGGCTACCACGCCGAGCGCGACCCGGTGCCGGAGGAGCTGGAGCCCCAGTTCGCCGCCAGCCACGGCTTCTTCGGGGCCTTCGGCTGGACGATCGCCGATCACGACGCGCTCGAGGCGGACGACCTGCTCGGCTCCTACGCGGGGCGCGAGAGCGGTGCCGGTGGCAGGGCGCTGCTGCTGACCGGGGATCGCGACATGTACCAGTGCGCCGGCAAGCGGGTCAGCGTCCTCTACGTGCGGACCGGCAGCCGAGGGGCCGAGGTCGTGAACCCCGCGGAGGTGCGCCGCCGCTACGGCGTCGGGCCCGAGCTGGTCCCCGACTTCATCGCCCTGCGGGGTGACCCCTCGGACGGCATCCCGGGGGCGAAGGGGGTCGGGGAGAAGACCGCCGCCGAGCTGCTCGGCCGCCACGGATCGCTCGAGGCGGTGCTGGAGGCGGCCGTCGGCGAGACCAGGCAGCGCCTGCGGACCTCGCTGCTCGGCTCAGCCGAGGAACTGCTCGCTTTCAAGCGGATCGCCACGCTCCAGGACGCGGCGGTCAAGCGCCCCGCCGACCGGGCGACAGACTGGCCGGGGGCGGCCCGGGCGGCACGGGAGCTGGGAATGAACCGGCTCGCCGAGCGCCTCGAGAAGCTCGCGGCCGCCTCGGGCTAGGCGCTAGCTAGCCGCAGACCGGCCAATGGCCGGCGCCATCGCGGCGCTTCAGCAGGACCGCCACGACCGCCTGAGTCCGGTAGGAGAAGGCGATCGGGTCTCCGCCGGGACTCCTCGGAGAGCTTCGCCAGGTTGACTTGAGGAACTGGAAGGCACCCCGGTAGATGCCGCCGCCGCCGATCGCGCGGGGGTTGCCGCCGGATTCGCACTGGCTGGTCTTGTGCGCCCAGCGCCGGGCGACGCGGGGGAAGCTGGACCAGAGTCGCTCATAGCGGTCGGCGAGGCGCTTCGCGGCGGGGTGCCCGCCGCCGCTCGAGCCGGTACCGACGCCGCCGCTGGCGCCTGAGGCGCCGGGAATGCCGACCGTCGCGCCGGCCAGCAGTGACAGCGCCGCTATCGCGACCACGCACAGCCAGGATCGATTACTCGCCAGGGAAGGTATGGAACTCATCACGCTCCGCTCTCGTCGCTTCCGGGGTTAGCTGACGGGCTCGCGCTGAAGAGCTAGCGCTACGCGGCGCTACGGCCGCGATTCGCCCCAACATTTGGGTCCCCCGTCCCCCGCCATAGGCCGGCGGAGACTCAGCAGGAATTGAACTGGCGGCAGGTTAGCAAAGTGTTAGGAGGGGATTAGTCAGTGCCCGGTTCCAGGGCGGGGTTGCGAACGG
Source organism: Solirubrobacterales bacterium (assembly GCA_038222365.1). Classification (GTDB taxonomy): domain Bacteria; phylum Actinomycetota; class Thermoleophilia; order Solirubrobacterales; family 70-9; genus JBBRHQ01. Next base: position 1,179 of record JBBRHQ010000213.1, on the reverse strand, counting down.
CGGGATCGGTGCGACACTGTCCGGAGATGGGGAGGCTTGAACTGATCCGCTCGACACCGTTTCGCCAGCTGGGCCTCGGCATCGGGCTCGTCCTCGCGCTCCTGCTGCTCCCGGCCCAGGCATCGGCAAATCACCGGCGGGCCCACCCGCGACTCGACACCGTCACAGTCAGCGGCCACAACCTGATCGTCGACGACTTCAGCGCGATCGATATCCAGGTCGACGCCTCCAGCGGCCCCTCGGGGGAGAACCCCACCGGCTCTGCCTCCTTTCACCCCGCCGGGATCCTGCCGATCTCCGGCCCGGTCTCCTGCCTCAACGTCACCGGCAATACAGCGGTGATTACGGTCCAGGGCCCCTTCGCCAATCTGCCTGGCTTGCTCGGCTTCAGCCTCAGGGTGGTGGACAACGGGGGTTCAGGTCTCGACTCCTTCCAGTACTGGCCGGCGGACCCGGAGGTCCCCGACCCGATCGACTGCAAGGTCGGCTCGCTCGATTGGTTCGGAGGGGCACTGATCGGCAGGGCGGTGGTCTTCGACGCCCCGGCCGGGCCAACCTCCCGCAGGCAATGCCGGCACGGCGGCTGGGTCAAATTTGGATTCAGAAGCAAGAAGCAGTGCTTCCGCTTCGTCAGGCGCCACCGCCGCTAGCGCCTAGCCCGCGCGAGCGACGCCGCGGCAGTTGAGCCGCCTGCGGTCCCGGGGGAAGGGGAGATCGGCGATCACCGCGGTCTCCAGATAATCGTTCTCGATCCGAGCTCCCGAGAAACCGTTGAGCCGATCAGCGGTCGCGATCAGCTTCTCCCGCGGCCCATCCGGCCGCACCCAGGGGGCGATCGCCAGGAATTGGCGCTTAGGCCGGGCGTAGCGCCGCAACGGCGGCTGGTCCTCCGGCCGCGCCCGCCGGTTGCCGATGTAGGTGCAGCGGCGGGGTCCAAGCAGGCCCCGCTGAGTGATCGCGGTCTGGCCGTCGAAGGCGAGATCGGCGAGGTTCCCGACCAGGTGCGGAGTGACGTTGTAGTCGAAGGAGACGGTTGGATCGGCGCTGGCGCGCCAGGTCGATCCCATCCACTCCAGCGGCTGCCACGCCCCCTGACCTCCGACGCCGGCCCAGGGACCCGGGTTGGCCTCGTCCTGCATCACCAGGTTGGCGCCGAGCCGGTTCAGGCACGGCATGTAG
>JBBRHQ010000212.1:0-5167 GCA_038222365.1 Solirubrobacterales bacterium | reverse complement strand
CTTCGCCGGGATCCTCTTCGTCGGCAGCTTTCTGGTGCCGGGCGGGGCCTTCGACGCCGGCTGGACGGGCTACGCGCCCCTCTCCACCGGGGCTCCCCTGGGGCAGTCGTTCTTCAACATCGGCGTCCAGTTAGCCGGGTTCTCCTCGATCCTCGCGGCCCACAACTGCCGGGTGACGATCGTCACGATGCGGGCGCCGGGGATGAACTTCTGGCGGATGCCGCTGCTGGTCTGGGCCAACCTCGCGACCTCGCTGCTGGTGATTGCCGCGACGCCGTTCATCGCCGGAGTTCAGTTCATGGTCCTCTTCGACCGCGCCCTTCACACCAATTTCTTCCAGTGGGCGATGGGCGGCGACGTCGTCTCCTACCAGCACATCTTCTGGTTCTACTCGCACCCGGCCGTCTACATCATGATGCTGCCCGGGTTCGGGATCGTCTCCGAGGTGATCTCGACGCACTCCCGCAAGCCGATCTTCGGCTACCGGCTGATGGCGCTATCCCTGCTGGCGATCATCGTCCTCAGCTACTCGGTCTGGGCGCACCACATGTTCGTCGCCGGGATGTTCAGCTGGCTGCGAGTGCCGATGATGCTGACCTCGGTGCTGATCGCGGTGCCGACCGGGATCAAGATCTTCTCCTGGCTGGCGACCCTGTTCTTCGGCAAGATCCACCTCCGCTCCACGTCGATGCTGTTCGCCTTGGGCTTCATCGCCAGCTTCATCGTCGGGGGCATCTCGGGGGTGATGCTGGCGATGGTCCCGATCGACATCCACGTCACCGACACCTATTTCATCGTCGCCCACATCCACTTCGTCCTCTTCGCCGGCTCCGTGTTCACCATCTTCGCCGGGATCTACTACTGGTTCCCGAAGATCACCGGGCGCATGTACGACGAGAAGCTGGGGCGGGTCCACTTCTGGCTGACCCTCGTCGGGACATGGGGGACCTTCCTACCGATGCACTGGATCGGGATGGACGGGATGCCGCGTCGGGTCGTCGACTACGCCGCGCAGTTCGGCGAGTGGAACCTGCTGATCAGCTGCTTCGGTTTCCTGCTCGGAGCCGCTCAACTCATCTTCCTCTACAACATGATCGTCAGCTGGCGCTTCGGCCCGCGGGCCGAAGCCAATCCGTGGCGTGCAAAATCGATCGAGTGGCAGGTTTCTTCGCCGCCGCCTCGCTTCAATTTCGAGCAGATCCCGCGGGTTGTCGGAGGGCCCTATGAGTTCGGGGTGCCGGGGGCGATTCACGCCGTGATGGGCGAGGAGGCCCGGCCGGACCGCCGGGGCTCGCCCGCCAAAGCCGTGGCGACCGGGGGCGGATCTCCCCCGGACGGTTGAACCGAGGCGGCGGTGGGAAACGCGCTGGACGTCCGCATCAAGCGCGCCTACGAGCCTGCCGCGTCCTCGGACGGCTATCGCGTCCTGATCGACCGGCTCTGGCCGCGTGGGGTCTCGCGTCAGAAGGCAAAGCTTCACGAGTGGGAACGAGAGCTGCCACCGAGTACTGAGCTGAGGCAGTGGTTCGGGCACGACCCGAACCGCTTCGAGGAGTTCCGAGGGCGCTATATCGGGGAGCTTCGGCGGCATCGTTCACGGATTGCGGTGCTCCGCCGCCGGGCGCGAGAAGGCACGCTCACCCTGGTCTACTCGGCCAAGGACACCGAGCACAACGACGCCGTTGTTCTGGCGCAGGTCATCCGTCGCGGAATGCCGAAGGCAGCGGCGAGGCGCTGATCGGCTACGCGTCCTCGGCCGCGGCGCCCGCCGGCGCCAGCTCCGCGCGCACCAGCCGGGCTGCCTCGACCATGTTCCGCAGCGCCGGCTCGGCCTCTTCGTAGCGCCTTGTCTTCAGCCCGCAGTCGGGATCGACCCACAACCGCTCCGCCGGAAGGACCTCCACCGCCCGGCGCAGCAGGCCCGCCATCTCGTCGACCGGGGGCACGCGCGGTGAGTGGATGTCGTACACGCCGGGGCCGATCTCCTGGCGGTAGCCGGTGCGTCTCCAGTCCTCGAGCAGCTCCATCCGCGAGCGCGCCGCCTCGATCAGCAGGACGTCGGCGTCCATCGCCTGGATCTGGCCCATGATGTCGCCGAAGTCCGAGTAGCACATGTGCGTCTGCACCTGGGTCTTATCGCCGGCGCTACCGGTGGCAATCCCAAACGCCGCGACCGCCCAACGCAGGTACTCGTCCCGATTTTCGCGGCGCAACGGCAGGCCCTCCCGGATCGCCGGCTCGTCGACCTGGATCACCTTGATTCCGGCGTTCTGCAGATCGGCGAGCTCGTCGCGGACCGCGAGCGCGAGCTGGCGGCAAGTCTGCTCGCGGGACTGATCGTCGCGGACGAAGGACCATTGCAGCATCGTCACCGGACCGGTGAGCATGCCCTTGACCGGCTTCTCGGTCAGCGACTGGGCGTAGAGCGTCCAGGCGACGGTCATCGGGCCGGTGCGGCGCACGTCGCCGAAGATGATCGGGGGCCGTACGCAACGCGAGCCGTAGGACTGGACCCAGCCGCTCTCGGTGATCGCAAAGCCCTCGAGCTGCTCGGCGAAGTAGCGGACCATGTCGTTGCGCTCGGGCTCGCCGTGCACGAGCAGGTCGAGGCCGAGGCGCTCCTGCAGGCGAATGACCCGCTCGATCTCGCCGCGCATGCGCCGTTCGTATTCGGCCTCGTCGATCTCATCCCGCTGCAGCGCCGCCCGCGCCTCCCGTAGCTCTCGGGTCTGCGGAAACGAGCCGATCGTCGTAGTCGGCAACGGCGGAAATCGCAGCCGCTTGCGCTGCGCAGCACGGCGAACCTCGTAGGGATTGGCACGGCGCGCATCGGCGGCGGTCAGCCCGGCAACTCGCCCCCGTATGGCATCGATGTGGGTTCGCGGAGACTCACGGCGGACCTGCATGGCGCGGCGATTGGCCTCGATCTCGGAGGCGATCGCCGCCGCGCCCCCGACGACTCCCCGCTTCAGTGCGGCGACCTCCAGCGCCTTCTGCTGTGCGAAGGCCATCCAGGAACGGAGCTCCTCGTCGGGCCCCGTCTCGGCGTCGAGGTCGAGCGGCACGTGGAGCAACGAGCTCGATGTCGAGACCACCAGCTCGCCGGTGAGCCGGCCGAGCTCGTCGAGCAGTCGCAACGAGGCGTCGAGGTCGTTGATCCAGACGTTGCGCCCGTCGACGACCCCGGCGAACAGGGTCTTCCCGCCAAGGCCGTCCGCGGCGCGCAGGAGCTCGAGGTTTCGCGGTCCAGAGACGAAATCGAGGCCGACCCCGTCGAGCGGCAGGTCGGCCAGGATCGAAACAGCCTCGCCAGCGTGGTCGAAGTAGGTCGAGACGCACAGCTTTGGCGTGCCTTCGAGGCCGGCGAGCCTGTCGTATCCACGTGCCAGTCCCGCCAGCTCGGCGCCGGTGCGGTCCTGAGCGAAGCACGGCTCGTCCATCTGCACCCACTCGGCGCCGAGCCCGCCGAGCCGCACCAGCACCTCGGCGTAGATGTCGAGCAGAGGTTCAAGCAGGTCGAGCAGGTCGAAGCGCTCGTCGACGCCGTCGCCGGGCTTGCTCAGAAGCAGGAAGCTGACCGGCCCGAGCAGCACCGGCTTGGTCACGATCCCGAGGTCGCGGGCCTCGAGGAACTGATCGAACGGCTTGGAGTCCGAGAGCGCGAAGCCGATCTCAGGTTCGAGCTCGGGGACGATGTAGTGGTAGTTGGTGTCGAACCATTTCGTCATCTCCATCGCGGTCGCGGTGTCGCCGCCGCGCGCCATCTCGAAGTAGAGGTCGAGGCCGACAGGCCCGGGGCCGCCGCGAAAGCGGGGCGGCACGGCGCCTAGAAGCGCCGCGGTGTCGAGAACGTGGTCATAGAGCGAGAAGTCGTTGGAGGGGATGAGGTCGATGCCGGCGTTTCGCATCAGCTCCCAGTTGATCCGGCGCAGCGACCGCGCGACGTTGGCCAGATCCATGGCCGAGTGGTCCCCCGCCCAGTAGCCCTCGAGCGCTGACTTCAGCTCACGCCTGCGTCCGATCCGGGGGAATCCGTGAATGTTGGAAAGGGCCATGGTCCCCGCTGCCACCGGGCTCAGCGCGAGCGCTTGGCGGCGTGCCGGCGGGCGTAGAGCTTCCCCCGGATGGTCATCGCTCCTGGATGGCCATCGCCGGGCCATGGGGTCAGCAGCAGGAGCAGACGGGCCTTGCTGGAGGCGATGATCTCGTGCCGCTCCGCCGGGGCGAACTCGACCAGCATCCCGGCGCCTCCGATGACGCTCGAGCCCGCGCCGCTGGAGACCTCGACCTCACCGTCGACCACGATCAGCCAGGCCCGTTCGTGGACTTCGTGATCGGCAAGGCTCTCGCCGCTCGCCAGATCGAGCACGATGGCGCGAGCCTCGTCGCTCGTCGAGAGGATCTCCGGCAACCGCGGCTTGAGATCGAGCGCCTTGAGATCCCAGCTGTTCACGTGTCTCCTTTCGTCCGCGCTTTTGTCGACGATGCCCGTCGGAAGTTTGCACATTAATTCGTTTGTAAAGTAGCTGGCGGGCCGCGCCGCAAAGTGAAAGAATGGCCGCGCCCTTGCCTCGCGTTGCCGAACAGCCACCCCTCAGAAAGACGTAGTGGGGGAGCGGCTCAACCCGCTGCTCGAGGCCCACCGCTTCCTCCGCCGCGGCCCCGTCTCCGAGGAGGGCTGGAGTCAGCTGGTCTCCAAGGACCGCGACTGGGAACGCTCCTACCGCGGCCGCTGGCAGCACGACAAGGTCGTCCGCTCCACCCACGGCGTCAACTGCACCGGCTCCTGCTCGTGGAACGTCTACGTGAAGGAGGGCATCATCACCTGGGAGTCCCAGGCCGTCGATTACCCCTCGGTCGGTCCGGAGATGCCGGAGTACGAGCCGCGCGGGGGCCCGCGCGGCGCCTCGTTCTCCTGGTACACGTACTCGCCGCTGCGGCTGCGCCATCCCTACGTGCGCGGCAGCCTGCTGACGATGTTCCGCGAGGCGCGGGAGCGGCTGGGGGACCCGGTCGAGGCGTGGGCGGAGATTGTCGAGGACCCTGAGAAGGCGCGCCTCTACAAGGAGCAGCGGGGCAAGGGCGGCTTCGTGCGGGCCTCCTGGGATGACGTCGTCGAGATGATCGCCGCCGCCCACGTGCACACGATCAAGCGCTTCGGGCCCGA
>JBBRHQ010000211.1:0-5185 GCA_038222365.1 Solirubrobacterales bacterium | reverse complement strand
ATCTCTCAGACGACGTCCCGCGCCAGCAGGTCCTCGTAGCTCTCCCGCCGCACCACAGTCCTGGCCTTGCCGTCCTCGCAGAAGACCACCGGCGGCCTCGGCACGCCGTTGTAGTTGTTCGCCAGCGAGTGGCCGTAGGCGCCGGTCGCCGGGGTGACCAGGACGTCGCCGACGCCGGGCGAGGCGAGCAGCGCCTCGCGGACGATGATGTCGCCGGACTCGCAGTGCATCCCGGCGATCGTCGCCGAGGTGTCGGGCGCGGCACCGGCGCGGTCGGCGATCACGGCCTCGTAGCGTGACCCGTAGAGCATCGGCCTGAGGTTGTCCGACATGCCGCCGTCAACGGCGACGTAGGTTCGCACCCCGGGGATCTCCTTGACCGTGCCGACCGTGTAGGCGGTGACGCCGGCGTTGCCGACCAGCGAGCGTCCGGGCTCGATCAGGATCCGCGGGCCGTCGCCGAAGACCTCGCGCACCGCGGCCACCTTCGCCTCGGCGTAGGCATCGATCGAGGGGACCTCGTCGTCCGCCGCATAGGCGATCCCGAGGCCGCCGCCGACGTTGAGCAGCCGGCACCAGTTGCCGGCCAGCTCGCCGAGGGCGCTGATCGCCAGCGCGTAGGGCTCCAGCTCGAGGATCTGCGAGCCGATGTGGGTGTGGAGGCCGACCAGGTTGAGGCGCTCGGAGGCGAGCAGCATGGCGATCGCCTCGGCGGCGCGGCCGTCGGCCAGCCCGAAGCCGAACTTGGAGTCGATCTGCCCGGTCTGGACGTAGTCGTGGGTCGAGGCGCTGACCCCGGGGGTGATCCGAACCAGGACATCCTGGGGGCCGTCGAGGAGGTGCTCGCAGCGGGCGATCTCATCGAAGGAGTCGATGATCAGATGGCCGACACCCGCCCGCGCGGCGAGGAGGATCTCGGCGTCGGACTTGTTGTTGCCGTGCATGTGGATCCGGCCGGGGTCGACCCCTGCACGAAGCGCCATGGTCAGCTCGCCGCCCGAAGCGACGTCGACCGAGAGCCCCTCCTCGGCGAACAGGCGATAGGTCGCCGTGCAGGGCATCGCCTTGCTGGCGAAGAGGATCTCGAAGTCGGGGCCCCGGCTGGAGAGCGCCTCACGGTAGGCGCGTGCCCGGAACCGCATGTCCTCTGCGGCGTAGACGTAGGCCGGCGTGCCGAACTCGGTCGCGACCTCGAGCAGGTCACAGCCGGCGATCTCGAGGTGGCCGCGCTCGTTGACCCGGGTCCCGATCGGGTAGACGGGGGAGCCCGAAATCGGATCGGCGGTGGCGGCGGCGCCGCCCTGTGGACGCGGTGATGCCATCGGGATCGGCATTGTGACGGGTCGCGGGTGGACCCCGCCTTCAGTCAGGATGGGCGCGATGGAACTCCCAGCTCCCAGCGCACCGCAGCGCAGCGGCAGGTCAGACGGGCTCGCCTACGACCTATGGCTGCCCGACGATCCGCCGCCTTGGCCCGGCGTGATCGTCGTCCACGGCGCCGGCTCACGCCGCCAGAACCACGCCGACTTCGCCAGGCTGGCGCGCGCCGGCGGATGGGCGGCGCTCTCCTATGACCAGCGAGGCCACGGCGCCAGCGACGGGAGATTCTCGCCGGCCGCGATCGCCGACGCCGGCGCGATGGCGCGGTTGCTCGGCGCGGTCGGGGGAGTCGACGCCGAGCGGATCTGCGTCAGGGGTTCAAGCCTCGGCGGCTTCGTCGCGATCCACGCGGCTGCATCCGAGCGAGCGATCGCCGGCGCGATTGCGATCTGCCCCGCCCCCGAGGAGCTGCTGCTCGAAGGAATCCGCCGCGGCCGCCTGGAGATGGCGGCCGACGAAGCTGCCCTCGTCCCCTGGCTCGAGCGCCATGACCTCGGCGAGGCAGCTGCGGCGATCGGACCCAAGCCGTTGATCCTGCTCCACGCCGAGGGCGACGCGCAGGTCCCGGTCGACTTCTCCCGGCGGATACACGCCGGCGCCGCCGATCCGAAGAAGCTGATCGCCGTCCCCGGCGGGCACCACCGCTCTGTCCAGCACGACGCGGAGCTCCAGGGCGAGGCCCTGCGCTGGCTGCGGCGCCGGCTCTAGAGGTAGCCCATCGGATCGACCGGGGTGCCGTTGACCCGCACTTCGAAATGGACGTGCGGACCGAAGCAGTACCCGGTGCAGTCCGAGTAGCCGATCACCTGGCCCTGGGAGACCTGCTGCCCGGCCGAAACGGCGAATGACTCCTGATGCGCGTAGCAGGTCTGAAGGCTGCCGCCATGGTCGATGCAGGTGAAGTTCCCGTAGCCGCCGCTGGCCGACTCGGGCTCGGTGAAGACCACCGTCCCCGCCGCGGCGGCACGAATCGGCGTCCCGGTCCCTACCGCGATGTCGATCCCGGGATGCATCTCGGCACCCCCGAAGCGCCACCCGAAGGGCGAGACGACCGGGCCGTCCACGGGCCAGATGAAGCCGGCCCCGCTCGGCGCGGGGAGCGGCCCGGCGGGCAGCGGCGCGGAGGCCGCCGCCTGCAGCTGCGCCTGGATCTTCGATTGGATGTCGGCGACCGATCCCTCCAGCCTCTGCTCGGAGTCCCTGATCCGCGAGAGCACCGTTTCGCGCCGCGCGCGGGCGGCGAGCAGGTCGGCCTGGCGGCTCTCGACGCTGGCCCGGGCCGCCGCCAGCTCCTGTTCCTGGGCGGCGATCGCGTCGCGGGCCGCCTCGATCCGGCGGCGGGCGTCGGCCAGCCGGATCACGGTCCGCTTCGCCTCGTTGCGCAGCTGACGGACCCGGCCGATCACCGACTCCTGGAAGCCCTGGATCCGCTTCAGGTACTCGGCCCGCGCCACCAGGTCATCGAAGCCCTTCGAGGAGAGCAGGACGGTGAGCACGTCGGGGGTGCCCGACTCATAGATCGTCACCATCTGCTCGCGAAGGTTGACCAGGGCTGCCGTCAGGTGGCGTCGGACCACCGCCAGGTGGTCGCGGGCCTGCCGCAGGTCGTCGATCGCCTGGTCGAGCTCGGCCTGCTTGGCGATCAGCTGGGCGTGGATCGCGGACTCCTGACGGCGGAGGCTGGCGACCGCCGCCTCGAGGCCCGAGATCTGGTCCTCGTACTTCGAAATCGTCGTCGTCAGCACGCCCTTGCGGGAACGCACCTTCTCGAGGCTCGACTGCTTGGCGTCGAGCCTGGACTGCAGATCGGCGGCCGGGGCGTGCCCGGCGAAGAGAGTCAGAAGGCAGGCCGCGGCAAGCACGACGATGGTCGAGGCGAGGGCGCTGGGGCGCGCCAGGGAAGGTCGGCTCTGGTCGATCACGGCATTTATTGAGCCTGCCGCCGGGCCCGATACACAGCGGCCCGTGCAGGTGCCCGAGGCTAGCTAAGCCGGTCCGGTGGGCGGGGCAGGCCGGCCCGGATGCAACCTGGGTTGCGGGCCGCGACCGTTTCGCCTCGTGATCGTGCGTTTACGCACGAGCGGGAGGCGGTTCGACCTCGAGCAGCTCCTCGCCGGCCTCCTCCTCCATCTGCAGGGTGGTGTGGTCGATGCCGAAGCGCTCGTGCACGGCAACCTCGAGGTTGCGACGAATCAGGTCTCGATCGGCCCCCTCGTCGACGACCACGTGCGCCGAGAGGGCGCCGAAACCCGCGGTCAGGGTCCAGACGTGGAGGTCGTGGACCGAGCAGACCCCGGGGACCGCGGCGAACACCCCGTGCAGCTCATCCATCTCGAACCCCGGCGGCGCCGCCTCCATCAGCACGTCGACCGGCTCGCGGATCAGCCTCCAGGAGGAGGCGAGGATCAGCGCGGCGATCAGCAGGCTGACGATCGGGTCGATCAGCGATGAGCCCCCGGCGAGAACGAAGGCGCCGGCGATCACCACGCCGAGCGAACCCAGGGCGTCCGCGGCGCTGTGGCGCAGCACCCCCTCGAGGTTGATGTCGCTGCGGTTGCCCCTGACGAGCACCAGGGTCGCGGCGGCGTTGCCGGCGACGCCGAAGAGGCCGAGAGCGAGCACGCCGCCGGCCTCGATCGAGGGGGGATCGGAGAAGCGTCCGATCGCCTCGATCGCGATCAGCACCGACACCGCGACCAGGGTCAGCCCGTTGGCCAGCGCGGCCAGGACCTCGGAGCGCTGGTAGCCGAAGGTCCGCCTCGGACCCCCCGGCCGCGCCGCCAGTTGCGCCGCGGCCAGCGCCAGGACGATCGCGCCGACGTCGGAGAGAACGTGCCCGGCGTCGGCGAGGACGGCCAGTGAGCCGGTGAGGATGCCGCCGGCGACCTCGACCGCGAGCATCGCCAAGTTGATCGCCAGGGCGAAGCGCATCCTGCGACGGCTGTCGCCGCGGCGCTGCTCGAGGGAGGCGCCGCCTCCGGCGTGCCCGTGAGCGAGGCCGTGGACGTGGGCCATGGTCCGAGCTTAGAACCCTCCGCTGCCTCAGGCGGGCGCAGGCTCCCGGGCTGCGGCGGGGGCGCCGTTGCTCTCGGCGGGGGCCGCGGCGGCGATCTCGGCAGCAATCCCGAGGCGCTCGCGGTACTCCCTCGCCTGCATGCGGGAGATGACCAGCCGCTGGATCTCCGCGGTGCCCTCGAACAGCTGGTAGATCTTCGCGTCGCGGAACCACTTCTCCAGCGGGCAGTCGGTGCTCCATGCGTAAGGCCCGACCAGGTCCATCAGCTGGGTCGTCGCCCACATCGTCACGTCGCCGGCCTTCAGCTTCGACATCGAGCCCTGGCCGCCGCTCATCGGAATCCCGTTGCGGCCCATCCAGGAGGCGCGCTGCACGAGCAGCCGCGCCGCCTCGATCTCGGTCGCGATATCGGCAAGGGACTGCTGCACGCGCTGTGTCCCGAGCAGCGGCACGCCGCCCTCCTCGCGGCCGTCGAGGTAGGCGAGAGTCCACTCGTAGGCGGCCTGGGCGATCCCGATCGCCGAGGCGCCGACGATCGGCCGGGTGATCTCGAAGGTCGCCAGCGCGTCGGCCGAGCGCGACTGCTGGCCCGAGCGGGCCCGCTCGAGCTTTCGCTCCAGCTTCTCGGCTCCGCCGAGCAGCTGGTCGGCCGGAATCCGGCAGTCCTCGAGGATGACCTCGGCCGTGTGGGAGGCGCGGATGCCGAGCTTCGTCTCCTTCTTGCCCTGGCTTATGCCGGGCGTCCCCTTGGCAACGATGAACGACGCCTGGCCACGGGTCCCCAGGGAC
>JBBRHQ010000210.1:0-5202 GCA_038222365.1 Solirubrobacterales bacterium | reverse complement strand
TGACCGCGTAGAGGTCGCCGGCGTGGAAGCGGAGGAAGCCCCGGCCGAAGGCGACCGCGCTGGGATTGCGCAGCCCGCGGGCGAGCACGCAGATCCTGCCTTGGCGGTCGACCTTCCAGATCTGGCCACCGACGTTGGCTGCGACGAACAGGTTGCCCCAGTGGTCGCGGGTCATCCCGTCGAGGATCGGGTTGCCGTCCTCGGGGGTGCCGGCGGCGAAGGTGGTGACGTTGGCGGGGTGGGCGATCTCGATTCGGGCGATCTGCGGTGGCCCGAAGGTCTGGGCGGCGTAGAGGTAGCGTCCGGAAGGATCGACCACCAGCCCGTTGGCCGAGTTGAGCTGGGCCCAGCCGTGGTCGACCTTGCCGCGAAAGACCCGGTCGAGCTTCATCCCGAAGTCGTTGGAGGCGTAGATCGCCCCGTCGGGACCGCGGGCGACGCCATTGGCCATCCCGAGGCCGGTGGTGAACACCCGCTTGGCTCCGGTGAACGGGTTGACGCTGTAGAGGCCGGCGGTGGGATTGGCGTCACCGGCGACCCCGTTGGCCGCGGTGTCACCGAAGCCGAGCAGCAGCCGGAAGCGGTCGAAGACCAGACCGCCGGGGCCGGTCACCCCGTCGGTCAGCACCCGTGGGGAGGCGCCGGGGCGGTCGACCTTCATCAACCTGCCGCTCTGCCCGGCCGGGGTGGAGGTGAAGAAGAGGCGCCCGGCGGGGCCGACGATCACCGACTCGAGCACTCCCTGGCCCGAGTAGATCGTCTTCGGGGTCGGCGCGTTGGCGCAATCGGGGGAGGGGGCCGCCAGGGCAGGGGCCGCGGAGGCCAGCAACGCCAAGCCCAGACCCGCCAATGTGATCGAGAGCCGTTTCATCCTGGGAACGCCAGTCGCACTCTAATGCGTAATCCCCGGACGTGGGACCTTTCAGCCGCCATATAGACAGTTCAAAGGTCCCACGTGCTCGGGAGCCGTTCGGCCGGCGTGCCCTCAGGTCCAGGGGTAGGGGCCGGCCGAGGCCCGGTGCGTCTCGCCGCGGGCGAAGCGGCCGAGGCGGAAGGGATCGAGGCGCGGCTCGCCGCCGAGCAGATCGCCGGCGACCAGCCTCCCCAGCGCCAGCATCTTGAAGCCGTGCCCGGAGTCGATCACCGCGTAGGCGTTCTCCTTCACCCAGTCGCAGATCGGGTAGTTGTCGGGCGTGTGGTTGACGATCCCGCCTCCAGGCGTCGCCTCCCACTCCGCGGAGCGGCCGCGGAAGCGGCGGAAGGCGGCGGCCAGCCCGGAGGTGAAGAACTCGGCGAAGTCCGCCTCGGCGGCGTGGACCGGGTTCTCGGATTCGTAGGGGTCGAGGACTGGATCCGTCACGGCGATCGGCAGGCTGCCGCCTGTGACCGCGGTGCCGGTCCGCCCGAGACGGAAGTAGATGCCCCAGGCGCCGTCGGCGATCACCCGGCCGTCGCGGTCGGAGCGAAGCGGCCCGGGCTGGTCGAGGTGGATCACCGGCGGCTCGCGGCCGGCGCGTCCGCCGAGCCCGACGCCGGAGAGCTGGAACTCGCCCTCCTGCGCCTTCCAGTAGGCGCTCAACGGCTTCCTTGAGCTGCCGCCCTCGGACGTGACCTCGAGCTCCGGCGGCAGCCCGAGCATCCCCCAGAGGCGGGCGGCCCACGGCCCCGGGGCGATGACCACCTTCTCGCAGCGGATCGGGCCCGCCGAGGTCAGCACCGTCTCGACACCGCCCTCGTCGAGCTCGAACCCGGTTACCTCGACCCCCTCCCGGATCGTCGCGCCCGCGGCCCGCGCCCGGGCCGCGAGGTGGCGGACGGTCTGCATCGCGTCGGCCCAGCCGCCCCGTGGCTCGTGCAGGAGCCCCGCGACCTCGGCCTCCCAGTCGGGGAAGGTCCAGGCCAGGTACTCGCGGCAGCTCTCGGCGCCGGTGAGCAGCTCCGACTCGTATCCGGCCTCGGACTGCTGGGCGTGGATCGCGACCAGGTCCTCGACCTGGAGCTCCGGGACGACGGCCAGGTAGCCGACCTGGCGAAAGCCGTAGGCGGCGGGGTCTTCCTCGAACATCTCGACCGAGTCGCGGATCACCGCGGTGATCGCCGCCGAGCGGTAGTAGTTGCGGACGATCCCGCCGGCCAGGCCCGAGGCCCCGGCGCCGATCCTCTCCCTCTCGAGCACCACCACCTCGCCGTCCGAACCCAGCCCCTCGGCCAGGTGCCAGGCCACCGAGAGCCCGTGGACTCCCGCACCGATCACCAAGTAAGTCGAGTGGCCGAAATCAGCAGCAGGGGAGAGGTTTTCGTCCACTCGACGTCAGCGATAGCGGGGCTCGGCGAAGACGCGGCGGACGATCGGCTCGAAGTGCTCGAGCGGCAGCGACTCGAAGGCCGGATCGAAGCAGTTCTGGTCATAGAGCTCACAGAACTCGGCGCAGTCCTCGAACCACTCGTGCCCCCGGTAGGTCTCACGGGCATTGGGATCCTCGCCCGAGGCCTCCCCGTAGTGGAACTGCTGGAAGACGCCGTGGTGCTCGACGATCCAGCAGATCCGCGGCTCGACATAGGGGCGGAGGATCGCGGCGACCATCTGGCCGTGGGTGTGGGACGCGAGCTCGTCGCCGATGTCGTGGAGCAGCGCCGCCGCGACGTACTCCTCGCCGCGCCCATCGCGAAGCGCCCGGGTCGCCGATTGCAGCGAGTGCTCGCGGCGGGAGACCTGATAGCCGCCGAAGGAGTGCTCCAGGTCTCTCACCGCCGCGAGCAGCCGGTCGGGCAGCTCGGCCAGGTAGTCCTCCTCGAGGCGCGCCAGCAGCTCGTAGTCCTCCGGGGTGCCGTCGGACATCCTGGTGAAGCCGACCGTCTCCATCAGCTCCATGGGTAGGGGCTCTGGGAGACCGGGTGGAGATCGCCGGTGGCGAAGCGCTCGTAGCGGAACGGCGCCAGCAGGGTCGAGTGCTCCCCACCGAGCTCCCGGGCGATCTCGCGGCCGACCGCGATCATCTTGTAGCCGTGGTTGGAGTCCGCGGCGAAGTAGACGTTGTCGAGCATCCGGTCGAACACGGGGAAGTTGTCGGCGGTGAAGGCGCCGGCTCCGCCCGATCTCACCTGCACATACTTCGAGCGGCAACCCCGGAAGCGCTCCATGCAATGCGACAGCGCCGCGCACCAGAGGTCGGGAAATCCCTCTTCGACGCTGCCGGTCGGGTAAGGGTCGACCTCGATGTTCTCGCCGACCGTCAACGGTTGGGCGCCGCCCTGGACGCTGTCGCGGTCGGGCTTGAAGTAGACGCCCCACGGCTCGTCGGTGATCAGCTTGCCGGCCTGGTCGTACAAGGGCTGTTCGCTGTCGACGTGCAGGACCGCGGACGAGTGGCCGTCGGCGGTGACGAACTGCGAGGGCGGGAAATCGATCTCGCCCTCCTGGAGGTACCAGTATGTCCACATCGGCTGGTCGCGTCGCACGCTCCCGTCCGGCTGATGGACGTCGAGGCGGTCCGGCAGGCCGAGCATCGACCAGAGCCCGGCGACCCACGGCCCGACCGCGACGACGACCTGCTCGGTCGCGATCGTCCCGGCCGACGTCTGCACGGCCGTGACGGCGCCGGCGCCGTCACGCTCGAAGCCGGTCACCTCGACGCCCTCGAGGATGCTCGCGCCCGCGGCGCGGGCCAGGTCGGCGAGACCGAGCATCGACTCCTTGTTGAACGCGTAGCCGCCACGGTGCTCGTGCAGGCAGACCGTGAGGCCGGTCGCGCGCCAGTCCGCGTACACCCCGCGCATGTGCTCGGCGACCTCGGACTCCCCGATCACGAGCTCGGACGGGTAGCCGATCCTCTGCTGGCGCTCGTAGACCTCGGTCAGGTCGGACTCCTGCGCGGGCGGCCCGAGCGCGATGTAGCCCGAGCCGTGGTAGTGCAGGCGCTGCGCGTTGGCCTCCCAGATCTCCACGCAGGCGGCCATGAGCTCCGACATCGCCGGCTGGAAGTAGTTGTTGCGCACGACGCCGCAGGCGATGCCCGAGGCGCCGGCGGCGACCGCCGTCTTGTCGAGCACGAGCACCTGCTCGCCGCGTTGGGCGAGGTGCCAGGCGGTCGAGAGGCCGTGCACGCCCGCGCCGATCACGAGCACCTTGGTCGAGGAGGGGACGGGATCACTCATCGGGGCTCCTTGTTCGCCGGGAAAGCAAAAGAGATCTGTTGCCTATTATGCAACGCCATTGCTATAGATAGTACACGTTCGAAGACGAGGACGGCGCTCGGCCGGAGCCCCCATCCGGCGCCTGCCAGAACCTCCGCGCGTAGCCCGCGGCGTGGCGGCGCCCCCCCGCCGTCCTGGTTGCCAGGCGTTGAACGAACTGGTATAACGCGGGCCGCGATGCTGTACCAATTTGTTCAGCCGACTGACCGTCGCCACGGTGCGATGTGCGGCTATAGTGCTGCGCGCGATGCCGTGCAGCCTGCGTCGCTCGGCCACCTCGTGGCGATCCGCGCGCGGCGCGGCGTGAGGGCACGGCAGCGCTTCGATACGCGCTCGCGGCGCCGCACGGTCTGCCCCGGGTCGCGAACCGCGCGAACGAGGAGTGGATACCCCAATGGCAACTGAGAAGAGCGACGCCGTCGCCATCCCCCCCGTCGGCGGCACCGTGGAGACGGTGCTCGCGAGCCCGCGCATCGAGCCCGCCCCGGCGACGCTCGAGGAGGCGCGCAACGCCCCCGGACGGAGGGAGCGCATCGAGGAGCTGACGAGGTTCATCGAAGAGCGCGGCATCCGCTACGTGTATTTCCAGCAGGTCTCGGTCACCGGCCGCGTGATGGGCAAGGGCGTCGTCGCCTCATTCTTCCCACAAATCGCCCAGCGCGGCTATCAACTCGTCTACGGCGCGACGGCCAACCTCTTCACCGATCGCTACGGCGACTACATCGGCTTCGGGCCGCAGGAGTCCGAGCTCGCAGCGATCGCCGACCTCGACACCTTCGCCGTGCTGCCGTGGGACTCACGTGTGGCGCGCGTGTACTGCGACTGTTATGACACCGAGACCGGGGAGCTGCTCGACGCCGATTCGCGCCAGAACCTCAAGCGGATCGCGCACGACTTCGAGCAGGAGCTCGGGCTGCAGTTCCTGATCGGCATCGAGCCCGAGATGATGTGGCTGCGCAAGCCGGAGCCGGGGCAGGCGCCCGAGGGCGTCACCAAGCCCTACTGCTA
>JBBRHQ010000209.1:0-5251 GCA_038222365.1 Solirubrobacterales bacterium | reverse complement strand
TAGCCGCCGAAGCTGAAGAAGCGGTTGAGCCCGGCCCGGGAGAGCTTGATGTGGGCCGCCGCCTCGACGTTTCCGGTGACCAGCCCGAGCAGGGCGCCGCCGTCGATCAGCTCGTTCAGCGTCTGCTCGATCCCCGGCATCACCCGATAGGCGTCGGACTCGCGCACTGTGTCGTGGAGGTGGTAGAGGTAGCCGGCGACGACCCGGGCTCGCTCCGCGGTGGTCGCCTCCCGCCCGATCACCTCCTTGAAGATCACCTCGGTGATCTCGGGATCGGTCATCCCGGCGTCGGTGTGCTCGGCAACGTCGGCGTCGATTCCCTGCTGCTCGTTGAAAGCGCGCTGCCAGGCGGCGGCGCCGGCGCCCCCGGTGTGGAGGATGGTGCCATCGATGTCGAAGAGGACGGCGCGGCTCAGCGGTCCACCTCGCCGACGACGTCGCGCTGGCTGAGCGTGTAGAGCAGTGCGAGCGACGGAAGAACGATTACGGCGGCGGCCAGAAACACCACCAGCACCGTGGTCAGGGTCGGATCGGGAGCCGCGGCCTCATTGATCTTGAGGCTGGTAGGCAGCAGGTAGGGGAACTGAGCAACCCCCCAGCCCCAGATCACCGAGACCGCCGTCGCTCCGGCGAGTGGCCGGATCCAGCGGTGCTTGATGCGGATCAGCAGGAGGAGAACGGCGAGGCCGCAAAGCGCTGAGAGGATGACCAGCGGCAGCGCCTCGCTGGTCAGCCTGTCGTAGACGTAGCGGCCGTTGGCGTGGAGGTCGACCAGCCCCGCAGCCGCGGCGACTCCCGCTCCGACCGAGGCGATGATCGCACGGCGGGCGAAGTAGCGCTCCATGTCCTTCGCTCCTGACCTCGCCGCGTCTCCGATCAGCAGGACCGCGGCCAGATAGGCGCCCGTGGCGACGAAGACGACTCCGAAGAAGAGCGGCGCCGGCCCCACCCAGCTGGAGATCGGATCCCCGTCTCCGGAGGCGGGCACACCCCCGGTCGCGATCGCGCCGACCACCGCCCCCATGAAGAACGGCGTCAACACGGAGGAGAGGGCGAAGGTTGCCCCCGCCGCCCGCCGCCCGGCCAGACCCTCGATCTCCTTGCGGAAGGCGAAGCCGGCCCCGCGCAGGACGATCCCGACGGCGGCAAGGGCCAGCGGTATGTAGAGGGTCGACATGATCGCCGCGAATGCCTTGGGAAAGGAGGTCCAGAGAACTACGAGGATGAAGATCAGCCAGACGTGGTTGGCCTCCCAGACCGGGGTCAGCGAGCGCTGGATGAGCGCCCGGGGACGCTCCCCCGTCGCCGCGTCTCCGGCCAGTAGGTCCCAGAAGCCGCCGCCGAAGTCGGCTCCTCCGAACAGCGCGTAGGCGGTGGCGCCGAACCAGAGGATCCCGGCGGCGATGTCCGCCTCGCTCATCGCGCTCCGCTCACCGTTTCGACCGGCGGGGCGTAGGGGGTCCCCTGTTCGACCTCGGGGCCGCGCTCGCGCCAGCGTCTCGCCATTCGCCGCAGGACCAGGATCGCCGTGGTGCCGAGCGCCGTGTAGAGCACCAGCACGATCGCGAGGCTGTACCAGATCCCGTTCGCCGGGGTGACCGCGTCGGCGGTGCGCATGTAGCCCTGGACGATCCATGGCTGGCGGCCGACCTCGGTGACGATCCAGCCGGCCCATAGGGTCAGTACCGCGGCGACGCCGCAGACCGAGATGATGCGCAGGAACCAGACCGTCCTCGGGATATCGCGCTTTCGCCACCAGACGAACGCCACCCATGCCCCGAGCGCGATGAAGGCCGAGCCGACCCCGACCATGAAGTCGAAGGCGAGGTGGAGCAGGGTGTTGGCGGGCGGGCGATTCTTCGGTGGGAAGGCGTCGAGCCCAGTGACCTTGGTGTTGGTGCTGAAGCCGACCAGGAAGGAGTCGAGGCCGGGAATTCCGATGCCGCCCTTGACGCCGGTCGAGGTGCAGCGCCCGCCGAGGTATTCGGTCTGGTCGCGGCCGGTCTTGTGGATGCACTCCATCCCGGCGAACTTGGCCGGCTGCTTGTCGGCGACCTCCCTCGCCGCCGTGTCGCCGACCATGAACTGGACCGGCGCCAGGGCGAGGGCGACGGTCAAAGGGATCAGCAGGCCGAGGCGGTGGTGGCGGTCGCGGCGGCCCTTCAGCATCCCGACCGCATAGACCGAGGCGACCAGCATCCCGGTGACTATGTAGGCGGCGAGGATCATGTGCGGAACCTCATAGCCGGTGGCAGGGTTGAGGAGGATCTTGACCGGGTCGGTGTCGGTGACCTTGCCGGCGGCGTCCAGTGTGAAGCCCTGCGGCTGGTTCATCCACGAGTTGACGGCGACGATCGAGAAGGCCCCGCCGAGACCGGTGATCAGCAGCGGTACCCCGGTCCAAAAAT
This sequence comes from Solirubrobacterales bacterium, assembly GCA_038222365.1. Taxonomy (GTDB): domain Bacteria; phylum Actinomycetota; class Thermoleophilia; order Solirubrobacterales; family 70-9; genus JBBRHQ01. The sequence goes on along the minus strand of JBBRHQ010000209.1, from coordinate 2,843 downwards.
GCGCCTTCGGGCTGAGCCGCTTCCAGCCGTAGATGTAGATCGCGAGAAAGATCGCCTCGGTGAAGAAGAAGATCCCCTCGATTGCGAAGCCGACCCCGATCACGCTCCCGAAGCGCTTCATGAACTCCGGCCAGAGCAGACCGAACTCGAAGGAGAGGACGGTACCGGTCACAGCCCCGACGGCGAAGGTCACGGCCATCACCTTCGACCAGCGCCGCGCCAGCTCCATCGCATCGGAGTCGTTTTGGCGCCAGCCCTTGTAGTTGGCGATCAGGATGATCGCCGGGAAGGCGACTCCGAGGCAGGAGAGGACGATGTGGAAGGCAAGCGTAAACGCCATCTGCTCGCGCGCCGCGAGCAGATTCGAGGCCTCCGCGATGGGCAGGGCGCCGAGCGAGATGCTCATCCTCGTAGCCCCCCCTGCGGGGGGGATGGATCAGCGTGCTCCGCCTGATCGGCGTCACCGGGGGTCAACCGGTCCTCGATTATCCGCTCCCCAACATTTCCGGCGCGGGCGCTGATCCATCTCCCCAGCACCCCGAGGCGATGGCCGGGCGCGCCGCCCAGGTAGTAGAGGTGGACGCTGAGGTACATATAGAAAGCGAGGCGTCCCGAGACCTGGCGGCCACGCACCTCGCAGACCGCCTTGCCGCGGCCGATCACCGCCAGGGCCCCCTTGTCGAGGTAGCGGAACGCGGTCGAGGCGCCCGGCTGGCCGGCGGCGATCGCCTTGGCAACGTGGCGGGCCTGCTGGATGGCGACCGTCGCCAAGCCCGGAAGCGGCTTGCCATCCGGCCCGGGGTGACTCGCCATATCGCCGATCACCGAGATCTCCGGGTGGCCGGGCACCGCGCAGTCCTCCCCCACCTCGATGCGGCCGCCGCGGTCGGCCTTCGCCCCGGTGGCGTCGGCGACGATCCCCGCCAGCCCGGTGGCGCGAACCCCGGCCGCCCAGATCACCGTCCGGGCGGCGATCCTCTCGGTCGAGGAGGCCAGCTCGATCTCGATGCCGCCGCGGTCGATCGACGTCGCCTTCGCTCCCTCACGCACGGTGACGCCGAGCGAGGTGAGGCCTTCGGCAGCCTTCGCCGAGAGCGACTCGCTGAAAGCCGGGACGAGGCGGTCGCCGGCGTCGATCAGGATGATCCTGGCGCCGCCGGAGTCGATTCGCTTGAAGTCGCGCTCCAGCACATCGTGGGCGAGGATCGCCAGCGCGCCGCTGACCTCAACTCCCGTGGCCCCGCCGCCGACCACGACGAAGGTCAGCCATTCGTCCCGCTCGGCCTGGCTGGTGGCACGCTCGGCCTGCTCGAACGCGCCGAAGACCCGGCCCCGCAGGGCGACCGCGTCGGACAGCGTCTTCAGCCCGAAGGTCACGCCCTCCCACTCGTCATGCCCGAAGTACGAGGTCTCGGCCCCGCCGGCGAGGATCAGGCTGTCGTAGTCGAGCCGCTCCCCGGTGTCGAGCAGGGCCTGGCGTCCGTTGACCTCGATCTCCGTAACCTCGGCCATCAGCACGGTGGCGTTCGCCTGGCGCCTCAGCATCGCACGGATCGGGGTGGCGCACTCTCCCTCCGAGAGCGCTCCGGCGGCGACCTGGTAGAGCAGCGGCTGGAACAGCTGGTGGTTGGTGCGGTCGATCACGGTCAGATCGACCTCGGCGCTGCGCAGCTCGCGGGCGGCGGCGACGCCGCCGAAGCCGCCACCGACGATTACGACCTTGCGCCGCCCGTCGCCGCCGGGCTCAGGCGCCACCGTCTGCCTCCCCGGAAGCCGATGCTCCGAGGCGCTCCAGCAGGTGGTCGCCGACTCGCAGGGCGTTCGCCATCGCGGTCAGGGCCGGGTTTACGGCGCCGATCGAGGGGAAGAAGCTGGTGTCGGCGACGTAGAGGTTGTCGAGCTCGTGGGCCTTGCAGTGGACGTCGAGGACAGAGTCGGCTGGGTCGGTCCCAAAGCGGCAGGTGCCCGCCTGGTGCGCGCAGCCGGCGACCGGGATCTCATTCTTCATGTAGGCGTGCTTGGTGAAGAGGTGATCGGAGTGCATGCCGATCCCGGACAGCATCGACTTGAGCTGACGGTAGAGGCGCTCCCGCGCGGTTGCGTTGGTCTCCGTGTAGCTCAGCGTCACCCTGCCCTCTGCGTCGAGCCCGACCCGGTTCTCCGGGCTGGGAAGGTCCTCTGTCGAGAGCCAGAAGTCGACCGCGTGGCGGGCGACGCGCTCCAGAGTCCACTCCGGGGCCAGCTTTGTTTCGCCGGGCTTCTCGCCGCGGAACATCGGCGCCTGCGACTTGCCGACCATCTGGATGTTGCCGAGCGGGAACTCGAAGTCCTCGGAGCGGAAGTAGAAGTCGTTCAGGCCGAGCGTCTTCTGAAATACGGTCGGGTTCTCCTCGCGGGAGAGCGCCAGCACGGCGGTCGAGTCGTGGAACATGAAGTTGCGACCGACCTGGTCGGAGCCGTTGGCGAGCCCGTTCGGGTGGCGCTCCGAGGCCGAGGCCAAGAGCAGCTTGGCGGAGTTCGCGGCACCGCAGGAAACGACGACGATGTCGGCGGAGTGCCGCTCGGTTTCGCCCTCCCGCTCGACGACGACCGCGGTCACCTCCGTCCCTGCGTCGTTCGTCTCCAGCTCTACTGCGCGGGTATTGGTAAGCAGGGTGACGTTCGGGTGCTCGAGCGCCGGCCGAACCGCCAGGACCTCGGCGTCGGACTTGGCATGGACGAGGCAGGGAAAGCCGTCGCAGTCCGGGCAGCGGACGCAGTTGCTGTAGGGCATGTTCGCCTCGTTCAGCATGATCCCGCAGGGGGCGTGGAAGGGCCGGTGGCCGGCGGCGGCGAGGTCGTCG
>JBBRHQ010000208.1:0-5295 GCA_038222365.1 Solirubrobacterales bacterium | reverse complement strand
TCCGGGGCGGCCCGCGAGGTGTTCGCCCGCGACGACGACCCGGCCCCGCCGTGGAGCCTGCCGGCGGCGGGTGAGACCAGGGCGGGCGAGGTCAGGGCAAGCGAGGACCGCTCGATCCCGTGCGCGATCCGGCTCGTTTCCGCGGCGCCGGCGGACGACCCGGCCAAGGGAGGGGCGGATTGACACCGAGCCAGGAGAGCCAGGACGGCGTCCCCGAGGAGCTGATCACGGCGGTGGTCGAGCTGGTTGGCACCGGTCCGGTTGCGCTCGGCGCCTACACGCTCGCCGAGATCGCCGCCGTCAACGGAGTGATCGACTTCATCGAGCGCGAGCCCCCGCCGGAGCTGGTCGCCGAGGCGGTCCGCTCGCTCGCCGCCCGCAACCTGATCACCACCGAGCCCGGCGCCGACCGGGTCGAGGTGCGCGGCGATCTCGGAATCGCCCTCGCCTTCCAGGAGCGCTCACGGACTGTCGTCGACGTCCGGGTCACCGGCACCGAGCCCGACCAGCCCTGGCGCTTCCTGCTGATGCCGCAGCCCGAGGGGGTCACCCTGGAGGCGCTGATCGATGCGCTCGGAATCCACCTCTACGCGCTTCGCACCGCAGGGGACGCGCTCGAGCGCCTCTGGGATCGCCTCCCCTCGGGCGACCGCGGACCGAAGGACGCCGACCCCGACGCGGTGCTGGGCTCCAGTCCCCGGACGGCGCTGATCACCGCCTCGCGCTGGCAGGACGACGGCGGGCGCGAGAGCACCGACCTTGTGCTCGCCGAGCAGGAGGGGACGCTCCACAGCTTCGTCCGCGACTCGCAGGACCCGTCGCGGCTGGTGGCCCAAGGGCTGGGCGAAGATGAGACCCGCGACCTCTTGCGGGAGCTGGCGAAGGGGTAGGGCCTGGGCCCCGTTGAGAGCGCTGACGCCTGGCCGGGCACGGCGGTGTTGATCGACGACGAGGAGCCCGAGCCGCGACTGGTCGAGTGCCTCGCCGACCTGAACCCGCTGGTGAGCCCTTGACAGTCGCTCAGCGCGCCGGTTTCGGCACTCGCTGCACGACCGGCGACGTCCACTGGGTGGTTCCCAGGCGCAGCCGTTAACGGCCGGGCACCGCGGGCGTCTAGGATGCCCGCCCGATGGATCGCCGCGTCCTCACCCTGATCATCGCCGCCGGGCTGACCGTAGTCCTGGTCGCCGGCATCCTGGTCGCCCGCGGCAGCTCCGGCGATGCCAACGCCGGCGAGCTCACCGACCTCTCCGCCAAGCCGTCGGTCGAGCCGCCCGACGCGCCGCCGCCGAAGGAGCTTGCCAAGCGGGACATCGTCAAGGGCAAAGGGGCCGAGGCGAAGCCAGGCGACACGCTCAGCGTGCAGTACGTCGGCGTCGTCTATGCGAGCGGCCAGGAGATCGACGCCTCCTGGGATCGCGGCCAGCCGTTCAGCTTCCAGCTCGGATCGGGCGGGGCGATTCCCGGCTGGACCCAGGGCATCCCCGGGATGCGGGTAGGCGGCCGGCGCGAGCTGATCATCCCGCCGCAGCTCGCCTACGGGGCGCAGGGCTCGCCGCCCGACATCCCGCCCAACTCGACCCTGATCTTCGTGATCGACCTGCTCAGCGTGAAGTAGCCATCATCCATACATGGCCAGCGCCGAAGAGGAGATCCTTCGCCGCGCTTATGAGGCATTCAACGCCCGCGATGTAGAGGCGGTCATCGTGCTGATGCACCCCGAGGTCGATTGGCCGAACGGGATGGAGGGGGGCCGGGTCCGCGGCCACGCAGCGGTCCGCGACTACTGGCAGCGCCAGTTCGGGACGATCGACTCGCGGGTCGAGCCGCGCGGCTTCTCGACTGACCCGACCGGCCGGGTCGTCGTCGACGTCCACCAGGTGGTCCGCGACCCCGACGGCGACCTGCTCTCCGAAGCCGCCGTCCAGCACGTCTACTCGATCCGCGACGGCCTGATCGAGCAGATGGAGATCGCCGAGGTCGAGTCCGGTGAGGCGGCCGCCATAGCCAAGCCCGACACTGCGAGCGAGGAGGACCTGGCACTGCTCCGCGCCCACGAGCCGATCGTCCGCTACACCCGCGGCGAGCTCTTCTTCCCGACCGCGGTGGGGCCCTACGTCGAGGCCTGCAGCCTCTGGCGCGGCGAGGAGCAGGGCTCGGCGGAGCGGGTCGTCGCGCCCGGCGACCTCGGCCTCGAGCGCCTCTGCGAGGAGGCGCTCGGCAACCGGCAGCGCCCCCTGCAGCTGCGCTTCGTCGCCGAGCCGCTGAACCGGGCCGATTACCGCCGCTGGCGGCGATTGCCGCGGGAGCGCCTCGACGCCGGCACCCGCTTCACCACCACCGGGATGTTCGGGCGATTGGTCGATGCCGGGATCCGGGCCTCGCTGCTGCTCCGCGGCAAGGTGGCCGCGGGGCTCGCCGCCGCCGCCGAGATCGGCTACCGCGAGCGGCTCGAGGCCGACCGCTTCACCTACTACGGGCGGGTGGTCCGCGACGGCGGCTACGTCTGCCTTCAGTACTGGTACTTCTACGGGATGAACGACTGGCGCTCGACCTTCGCCGGGATCAACGACCACGAGGCCGACTGGGAGATGATCACCGTCTACCTGGCCGAGCGGCCCGAAGCGCCGCCTCAGCCGGCCTGGGTCGCCTTCTCCTCGCACGACGTCCACGGCGACAACCTGCGGCGTCGCTGGGATGACCCCGACCTGGTGCTGGAGGGCGACCATCCGGTGGTTTTCGCTGGCGCCGGCTCGCACTCCGGCGCATTCGTCTCCGGCGACTACGTGATCAGCGTCGATCCGCCCCAGCTGCGCTGGGTGATGACCGTCCTGCACAAGGCGCAGCGGCTGCTCGCCCCCTGGCGTGACGTTGCCCGCCCCTCTGCGGGCTTCGGGATCCCCTTCGTTGATTACGCGCGCGGGGACGGCAGGGCGATCGGCCCGGGCTGCGATCGCAGCTGGACGCCGGCGCTGATCGACGACGAGACGCCCTGGGTGCGCGACTACCGTGGCCTCTGGGGGCTCGACACCGAGGACCGCTTCGGCGGCGAGCGGGCGCCGGCGGGACCCCGCTACGAGCGCGACGGCTCGATCCGCCCCTCCTGGGCGAACCCGGTCGGCTGGGCGGGACTGTTGAAGGTCCCGCCTACCGGGGAGGACACCGAGCTGCTCGGCGAACGGGTCGCCGAGATGGAGGGAGAGCTGCGCGACCTCGACCGCGAGATCGCCGCCGGGCGCCGGGCGGTGCGCGGCCTGGGCGCCGAGGCCCGCTCGCTCGGGGCCCATGACTACGCTCGCACCTACGCTGAGGCCCGGCGGGCCGAGGTCGGCGAGCGCGAGACGGCGCTGAACGAGGCGATCGCCACCCGGACCCGGCTCGCCGAGGAGCGGCGCACCCATCTCGACACGCTCAGCCGCCCCTCATCTTCCGAGCCTCCGCAGGCGCATCTGACCAAGGTCCACGGCCCCAGGGTCGAGGAGCAGAGGCGCCGCACCAGGCTGCTGCGTTTCTGGTCGGTGATCAGCACCCCGCTGCTGCTGATCGCGGTGATCGCCATCCTCAACTCGCGCTCGCTGGCATCGCTGACCGCGGTCGGCAACCTGATCCTCCTGTTCATCGCGGTCGAGGCCTTCGCCCGCCGCCGCCTCGTCTCTTTCATCGGGAGCTTCGTGATGCTGATCGGGCTGATCGTCGTTGTCCTGATCATCGCCCTGCTGCTCAAGGACTACTGGCACCTGGTGCTCTCCGCCCTGCTCGCCGCCGCCGCGCTGGCCCTGCTGATCGGCAACATCGGCGACCTGCGCCACGGCTGGCGGGGGAGAGAGTCGACGAGCGACGAGCGACTAGGGACTGGCGACTGACGGCGGCCTGCGCCGCAGGTAGATCACCTCGCCGACCACCTCGAACCCCAGCCGCTCATACATCAACCGCGGCCAATCGTCGGCGAGGGCGCCGAGGTAGGTGAGCCGGTTGCCGTCGGCGGCGGAGGCCTCGGCCGCGGCGAGGGTGACGGCGCGCCCGAGACCGCGCCGGCGCGCCGCGGGCAGGGTGCCGACGTCCTCGACCTGGCCGATCCCATCGCGGCTCAGGAGGCGGCAGCCGGCGGCGGGCTCGCCGTCGGCGCGGGCCACGAACCAGCGATCGCCACCGGCGGTGCCGAGGCGCCGGTCCCACTCGAGCAGCTGGGAGACCGTCTCCCGAGTCTGCGCACCCGAGATCGGCAGCCCGTCGCGGATCAGCTCCCGCCTCAGCTGCTCGATCTCCGCCTGGCCGACCTCCTCGACCTCGACTTCCGAGTCGCGCTCCGGCGCACCGCGCCATTCCATCGAGACGTCGCGCTCGGCGTCCCAGCCGAGCGCCTCGAATTCGGCGCCCAGCCGGGCCGCGGCCTCGACGTCTCGGATCAGCACCGTGCGGTGCTCCATCCCGGCGCCGCCGATCACCTGGTCGGCGAGATCGGCGATCTCCGCGGCGCTCATCCCCGCCCGCTCGATCAGCAGCCAGTTGGCGCTCCAGACGAGCGGGATCGAGGGGCAGAGGAAGGAGGCGCCCCACTCGTGCTCGACCACCTGCTCGCAGGCGTCGCGCTCCAGCCCGATCTCGAACTCGAGGATCCGCTCCATCGGCCCGGGAGCCTGGCACACCGGCCGAGCCGCGCCGTCGCCGCCGCGCCGATAGCCTCTCCGCCCCCAAGCCCGAGACTCCGGAGGAATCCAAGAAATGTTCGTATTCAAGGCCGCCGTGGTCGGCGGAGGCACCATGGGAGGCGAGATCGCCCAGGCGATCGCCGCCGCCGACATCTCCGTCGTCGTCAAGGACATCGAGCAGAAGTTCGTCGACGCGGCGATCGAGAAGGCGCGTGGGGTCACCCAGGGCCAGCTCGCCTCACTGGTCAAGAAGGAGAAGCTGACCCAGGAGCAGGCCGACGCCCAGCTCGAGCAGGTGATGTCGCTGATCACCGGCGCCACCGACTACGAAGGCTTCGGCGACGTCGACTTCGTGATCGAGGCGGTGCCGGAGAAGATGGAGATCAAGCAGTCCGTCTTCGCCGAGCTCGACGCGGTCACCCCGGGCCACGCGATCCTCTCCTCGAACACCTCCTCGCTCTCGATCACCGAGATCTCCGAGGCGACCCTGCGGCCTGAGAAGGTCGTCGGCTTCCACTTCTTCTACCCGGCCTCGGTGATGCCGCTGGTCGAGGTCGTCGCCTCAGCACATACCTCTGAAGGGACCATGCAGGCGGCTTCGAACTTCGCGCAGGCAATCCGCAAGCAGCCGATCAGCTGCGGCGAG
>JBBRHQ010000207.1:0-5337 GCA_038222365.1 Solirubrobacterales bacterium | reverse complement strand
GATGATCAGCCGCTGGATCTCGTTCGTGCCCTCGTAGATCTGGGTGATCTTGGCGTCGCGCATCATCCGCTCGACCGGGTACTCGCTGACGTAGCCGTAGCCGCCGAGGACCTGGACCGCCTCGGTCGTCACCCACATCGCGGTGTCGGAGGCGATCAGCTTGGCCATCGAGGACCATTTCGGCAGGTCGGGCTCGTTGCGGTCGGCCGCGGCCGAGGCGCGGTAGAGCAGCTCGCGGGCCGCCGCGGTCCGTGCCTCCATCTCGGCCAGCTTGAAGGCGATCCCCTGGTGATCGTGGATCGGCTTGCCGAAGGTGATCCGTTCCTTCGCGTAGGCGTTCGCATAGTCGGTCGCTCCCTGAGCGAGGCCGACCGCCTGGGCGCCGGCGCCAAGCCGGGTCCGCTGCAGCACCCCGAGGGCGACCCCGAGGCCCTTGCCAACATCTCCGACGACGTTCTCCGGCGGAACCCGCACGTCCTCGAGCACCGGCGAGCCGGTCGGCGACCCCTTGATCCCCATCTTCTTCTCGAGCCCGCCAATCGAGAATCCCGGGGAATCGGCGTCGACGACGAAGGCGGTGGTGCGGCGGTTCTCGCGGTCGGTCGAGGCCATCACGACGTAGAAGTCGGCAATCCCGGCGTTGGTGATCCAGTTCTTCGTCCCGTTGATCACCCAGTCCTCACCGTCGAGCCTGGCGCTGGTCCGCATCGAGGCGGGGTCCGAGCCGGCCTCCGGCTCGGAGAGTGCAAACGCCGGAGACCACTCCCCGCTCGCGCACTTCGGCAGGTAGCGCTGCTTCAGCTCATCGGAGCCGAACAGCTGAATCGGCAATGTGCCGAGGTCCTGGACCATCAGGATCAGCGCCGAGGAGGCGCAGGCCTTGGCGATCTCCTCGACCGCGATGCTCAGCATCAACGTGCCGGTGCCGGTGCCGCCGTACTCCTCGGAGAAGGGAAGGCCGAGAATGTCGTTCTCGGCGAACAGCTCGCGGATGTCGTGCGGGTAGGAGGCGCTGGCGTCGATCTCCCCGGCGCGCGGCGCCACTCTCTCCTCGACGATCTGGCGGATCGTTTCGCGGAAGTCGAGGAACTCCCTGGGGATCGAGTAGCTACCTGCTTCGGTCGCGGTCGTCATGGGCGCAGGCTACCCGCCCGCGCTGGACGACGATCAGCCGGCGCCCGAGGCCGCGATTCCGCCCTGCGCATGGGGGAGATCGAGGAAGTCGTAGAAGAAGTAGTCGGACTGCGAGACGATCTGGTCGTGGTACTGGTTGTAGGGGACGTGTCCGGCCCCGTCCAGGGTCTCCAGATAGGCCGGGACCTTGACGTTGAGCATGTTCAGCGCGGTGTTCACCGCCCACTGGTAGGGCACGACCGGGTCGGCGGTGCCGTGGAAGAACATGCCGGGTGAATCGCCCGAGTCGAAGTAGGACTCGAAGCCCGGCGGGATCCCCCCCGAAAGCGACATGAAGGCTCCGACCTTCGAGGAGTACCCCGGGTTGCCGCTGTCGCCGGGCTCGCCGGAGTTGATGCCGACCTCGATCGCCGTTACGGCACCTGCCGAGGAGCCTCCGATCCCGATCCGCGTCGGGTCGATCCCGTAACCGGTGGCGTTCGCCCGGAACCAGCGGACCGCGGCCTGAGCGTCGTGCTGGGCGGCCATCGCCGCGGTGATGCAGTTCGGGGTGACGGTGCTGCCACTGCACGCGGAGGTGGCGAGCAGCCGGTAGTTGATCGAGGCTGTGACGTAGCCGAGCTTGGCGAAGGTGTTGGCGAGATCGACCACGTCGCCGGCGACCTTGTCCCCACAGCAGAAGCTGCCTCCGTGGACCCAGATGACCACAGGTCGCTGCGTGTTGGTGTCGCCGGCCGGTTGATAGAGGTCCATCTTCAGCGCCACCGGGTTTCCCTGCAGGTCGGGGGCGCTCCCGTACTGGATGTCCCGCGTCACGTTGACGTTGTTGAACACCTGGTCGCGGTAGCGAATCGTCCCCTGACCGGTCGGCCGGGGAAGCGAGCAGCCGGTCAGGACCGCGAGCGCGATCAGCAATGCCACCAGCGCCATCAGCCTCGACGTCGCGATGGTTCTCCGGCTCGAGCCCCTCGCCATCGACTCAGGCTATCGCAGCGCCCGATCTGCGCCCCAGGTCCCTCCGAATTTCCGCCCCTTCCGCCGATCGCCACCGGTGCGATAGAAGTTGGCGATGGCGCGAGCCGCGAACGCTCCGAGGAGGCATCGGTGAGCAAGACCTTCATCTTCTTCCCCGAGGGCGCCTTCGGCCCGACCAACAACTGCATCGGCATCGGTGACGTGCTCCGCAGGCGCGGCCACCGCGTCGTCTTCATCATCGAGGAGTCATTCGCGGGAACCCTCGAGGAGAAGGGCTTCGAGGAGCGTCTGATGCGCCTGCAGCCGCCCTCCGGGGAGGAGACGGAGGAGGATCCGGGGCAGTTCTGGAAAGACTTCATCCGCGACACCTCGCCGGTCTTCCGCCGCCCGACGATCGAGCAGCTAGAGGGATTCATCGCCCCTACCTTCGGGGCGCTGGTCGACGGGGCCAAGCACGTCGACGAGCGCCTGGCCGAGATAATCGGCGAGGTCGAACCCGACGTGATCGTCGAAGACAACGTCGTCGCCTTCCCGGCGCTGCCGGCCTCGGGCCGGCCCTGGGCGCGGATCGTCTCCTGCAATCCGACCGAGGTCAGGGATCCCGAGGTCCCGCCCCCGTTCTCCGGCTACCCGGTCGCCGACCGCTCCGCTTGGCCCGCCTACGAGGCGGAGTACCGGCGCACCCTGGCGGACCTGCACCGAGATTTCGACTCCTTCGTGCGTGAGCGCGGTGCCCCGGCCCTGCCGGAGATGGAGTTCAACCACACCTCACCCTGGCTCAACCTCTGGATCTACCCCGACGAGGCCGACTACAGCCGCGCCAAAGCGCTCGACCCCAGCTGGCACGACCTGCAAAGCAGCGTCCGCGCCACCGAAGCGGGATGGCAGCTTCCCGAGCCGCTGGCCTCCGGCGACGGCCCGCTCGTCTATCTCAGCCTCGGCTCCCTGGGGTCGGCCGACATCGAGCTGATGCGCAAGCTGATCGGCACCCTGGCCTCCAGCCGCTACCGGGTGATCGTCTCCAAGGGGCCGCTGCACGATCAGCTCGAACTTTCCCCGAACATGACCGGAGAGGAGTTCCTCCCGCAGACCTCGATCCTCCCCCAGGTGGACCTGGTGATCACCCACGGCGGCAACAACACGGTCACCGAGAGCCTTCACTTCGGCCGCCCGATGGTGGTGCTGCCGCTTTTCTGGGACCAGCACGACAACGCCCAGCGGATCGACGAGACCGGCCTCGGCATCCGCCTCGACACCTACGGCCACGATCCGGGAGAGCTGAGCGGAACGATCGACCGCCTGCTCGCCGATGCCCCCCTTCAAAAGCGGCTTGGGGGCATCGGCGAACGGCTGCGGGAGGCGCGGGGGACCGACCGGGCGGCTGATTTGCTGGAGGCGATCGAGCCCTCCTAGCGGCATCGCAGGAGCTTCAGCCCTCCGTTGGCCTCGGTGATCACCCCGGTGCCCGGGGCGTAGGTCTTCAGCTCGAACTCGGCTGGCTTCGGGGTCGTCGCGTGCTCGCGAATCCTGATCACCCCGTGGTAGGTGCGCCCGCCGATCCTCCTGGTCAGGTCCGAGGCGACGACCCGGTCGTGCTCGACCGCGACCCCGGGGATCCGCTCGGCGAAGAAGGTCTCGCCGACCTGCGGGTGGGCCGGCATCAGCACGCCCGGCCTGGAGACGTCGCGGCCGACCCGCCACTGGCCGGAATGGCCGACCAGCCTGCCGTTGTGGTACTCGCTGACGTCCTCGCCGAAGTAATAGACGGTCCCCGCCCTGTCAGCGGCGAAGTAGTCGATCGTCTTCTCGATCAGCTGGCCGCTGCGCAGGTCGGTGACGCTGTCCCTGACCACCGCCGTCCTCACCGTCTCGCCGCCCACGGTGAACCGCTTCTTCCTCGGCTGAAGCACGCGAACAACCCGCAGGCGCTGGCTCCCATCCTTGCCGGTGAGAACGCACCGGTCGAACTTGGTGATCGGCAGATACCGGTTGGTGATCGTCGCCGAGTCGGCGCCGAATGAGCTCCCCGGGTGCGCCGAGGCGGTGGTCGTCCCACCTCCGCCACAGGCCGCGAGGGCAAGTGGCAGGGCGAGCAGTCCGGCGGCCAGGGAGGCCGTCCTCGGGCTCATTGCACTCTTCATCGTCTCTCCTTTTCGCTGTGGTTCGCTGCGGCGATCCGACTAAAGCGATCGCGGATGAGCGCTGGATGAGGGACGGGGCGAGGCGGATGCGAATAGGCTGCTGCCGTGGGCGAGCTCTCCGGCAAGACGATGATCGTCTCCGGCGGCAGCCGCGGCATCGGGCTGGCGATTGCGGTGCGTGCGGCGCGCGAGGGAGCGAACGTCGCTCTGCTCGCCAAGACCGCGGAGCCCCATCCGAAGCTTCCCGGAACGATCTACACGGCGGCCGAGGAGATCACCGAGGCGGGCGGCGAGGCGCTGCCGATCGTCGGCGACGTCCGCGACGACGAATCGGTTTCCTCCGCCGTCGCCGAGGCGGTCGAGCGGTTCGGCGGCATCGACATCTGCCTCAACAACGCCAGCGCGATCGACCTCCGCCCCACCGCTCAGATCGAGATGAAGCGATATGACCTGATGCAGGACATCAACTGCCGTGGCACCTTCCTGCTCTCGAAGACCTGCCTCCCACATCTGCGCGAAGCCTCGAACCCGCACATCCTCACCCTCTCTCCCCCGATCAACCTCAACCCGAAGTGGGCGGGGGGAAACCTCGCCTACACGATCGCCAAGTACGGGATGAGCCTCTGCACCCTCGGCCTCGCCGAAGAGCTGCGCGGGGACGGGATCGCCGCCAACTCGCTGTGGCCGCGGACGATCATTGCCACGGCGGCGGTCCAGAACCTGCTCGGCGGCGATGAGGCGATGGCCCACTCCCGCCGGCCAGAGATCATGGCCGACGCCGCCGCGGCGATCTTCGCAAGGCCCAGCCACGAGGCGACCGGGAACTTCTACATCGACGACGAGGTGCTCTCCGAGGAGGGCGTCACCGATCTCTCCGAATACGGCTACGGGGCCGATGAGGCCGAGCTCCAGCGCGACATCTTCCTCGACTAGCGCGCTGCCTAGTTGCCGGCCCGGGCCCGCAGCGCCGGCATCACATCCTCTGAGAACTGCTCGAGGAACCTTCCCTGGTCGGCGCCGGGGGCGTGCAGGAGCAGGTCCTCGAAGCCGAGGTCCAGGTATTCCCCGATGCGCTCGACCACCTCGG
>JBBRHQ010000206.1:0-5350 GCA_038222365.1 Solirubrobacterales bacterium | reverse complement strand
GTGAAGACGGCTCGGACCGCTGACCATCGCCCTGTGGGGATCGCACAGCGTGATCCGAGCGCCCATCGCGACCAGCTTGTCGACGAAGAAGAGGCGGTTCTCGAACATCTTCTCGAAGATCATGATCGTGCCCTCGGCCTGGGTCGCGAGGGCGAGGGCGATCGAGGTCAGGTCCGCCGGGAAGGCGGGCCAGGGGCCGTCCTCGATCTTCGGGATCGCATCGCCCATGTCGTCGCGCACCCGCAGGCGCTGCTCCGGCGGGACGATCACGTCGCGTCCCTCGGTCAGGGACTGAAAGCCGAGCCGCTGGAACTGACGGCGGACCATGGTCAGGTCGTTGGGGTCCGCGTCGCGGACCCGCAACTCGCCGCCGGTGACGCCGGCCAGCGCCATGAAGCTGGCGACCTCGATGTGGTCGGGGCATACCGTGTGCTCAGCCCCGCCCAGCTTGTCGCGGCCATGCACCGTCATCACGTTGGAGCCGATCCCGTCGACCTGGGCGCCCATCTCGGCCAGCAACCTGGCGAGGTCCTGGACGTGGGGCTCGGACGCCGCGTTGGCGATCGTCGTCGGCCCCGGAGTGAGCGCCGCGGCCATCAGCGCGTTCTCGGGTCCCATCACCGAGGGCTCGTCCATGAAGATCCGGCAGGCTCGGAGCCCGTTCGGAGGCGCCGAGATCTCGATCAGGCCATTTCCGCCGATCCGGGCGCCGAGCTCGGTGAAGGCGTCGAGGTGGGCGTCGAGGCGGCGACGGCCGATGAAGTCCCCGCCGGGAGGCGGCATCTTCGCCTCGCCGAAGCGGGCGAGCAGCGGACCGGCGAGCAGGAAGGAGGCGCGGATCGCGCTGGAGAGCTCCTCGTCGACGCTGATCTCGGAGAGGTTCGCCGCCTGCAGCCGGACGCTGTTGTCGGCGGTCCAGGAGACCTCGACTCCAAGCCGCTCGAGCAGGCAGAGCTGCGCCTCGGTGTCGCGGATCCGCGGGACGTTGTGGACCAGGACCTCCTCCTCGGTCAGCAGGGAGGCCGCGAGGATCGGCAGGGCGGCGTTCTTGTTGCCGGCCGCGGTGATCTCACCGGAGAGCGGGACCCCACCTTGGATGACAAATTTTTCCATAGGAAATCCCTGCAAATCGGGGGTTTTGGGGCGGCAGCAGGACGACCGGCCGGGCACGACCGCGAGCGCGTCTAGCCTAACAGCGCCGATGGCTGGACCAACCAGAGACGAGGCCTGGAAGCTTTTCTGCGAGTGGACCGCCTCGGAGGGGCTGCGCAAGCATGCCCTGGCTGTCGAGGCGGGGATGCGCGCCTACGCAGATCGCTACGGCGAGGACCCGGAGCCGTGGGCGGTCACCGCCCTGGTCCACGACCTCGACTACGAGCGCTACCCGGATCTCGACACGGGTCATCCTCGCCACGCCCTCGAGGAGCTCTCCGAGCGCGGCTACCCGAAGGAGATCATCGATGCGGTCGCCGGCCACGCCGACTTCATGGATGTGCCGCGGGAGACGCTGATCGCGAAAGCGCTCTATGCCGTGGATGAGATGTCCGGGTTCGTGACGGCCTGCGCCCTGGTGCGGCCGACCGGGATAGAGGGGATGAAGGCGAAGTCGGTGCGCAAGAAGATCAAGCAGTCCTCCTTCGCCGCGGCGGTGGACCGCGATCAGCTGCGGCGGGCCGCGGAGGAGCTCGGGGTCGATCTCGACGAGCACATCGGGGTGGTGATCTCAGCGCTCGCCGCAAACGCCGAGACGCTCGGCATCGGTCCGCGCGAGGACGCCCAGGGCGCGGAGTGAGGCGCGGCTGGAAGATCCTTCTCGCGGTGCTGGCCGGGCTGGCGGTGCTGCTCGCCCTCAACACGATCGTCCTCGACAGCGAGACGAAGCAGGCCGAGGTGACGGTGCCCGGTGGCAGAGTCCTCAGCCTCAACGGCGGCGACCTGCAGGTGCTGGATCTGCCGCCCACGCGAAGCCGAGGAGGCGGCCGGCCAGTTGTGCTTCTGCATTGCTACACCTGTGCGATCGACTGGTGGGACGGGCTGATTCCGAAGCTGCGGCGCGGCCACCGGGTGATCGGGCTCGACCTGCTCGGCCACGGGGGTTCGGAGAAGCCCTCCTCCGGCTACTCGATCACCGATCAAGCGGACCTGGTCGCGGAGGCGCTCGGCCGGCTCGGGGTCCGCGGCGCAACCGTGGTCGGCCACTCTCTGGGAGGCACGGTGGCGACCGCCCTCGCCGGCCAGTCTCCGGACTTGGTCAGCAGGCTCGTCCTGATCGACCAGGCGCCCGACAACAGCTACGGGCAGCTCGGCCTGCTGGCGCGGCTCACCTACTGGCCCGTGCTCGGCGAGGCGCTTTGGCGCGTCACTCCCGACGTCGCGATCAAGGACGCGCTCGGCGAGGCATTCGCCCCGGGCTTCGACGTTCCCGACCGCTTCGTCGATGACGTGCGGCGGATGACCTTCAACGCCTACGACACGATCGGGGCCGAGGAGGACGACTACACCAAGCAGGAGCCTCTTGATGCGCGGATCCGCGCCGCCGGCATCCCGCTGCTGGTCATCTTCGGCGCCGAGGACCAGATCTACGACGCCCGCGAGGCGATCAGCGCCTACGCCGCGATCCGCGGCGCCCGGACCGAGTTGATCGAGGGCGCCGGGCACTCGCCCAACGTCGAGAAGCCGGCCCAGGTGGCCGCTTTGATCAAGGCCTTCGCCGCGCCTGAGCCCGAGCCTGGGCGGCGAGGATCGGGACCGTCGTTTCGCTCAACGGCGGCGAGATGCGGGAGCGCGATCATCGGCCCGGGCCGGCCGGGCTGGCGAAGCCACGCCGCGGTGGCCGGTCCGCTTGGCCTCACCGGGCCAGAAAGGGATTTCTCCAGGGCGCACCGGATCGGGCCCCGAACCATGCAGACCAAGATCATGGCGCTCGTCGAGGACCAACGGAGGGTGGTGTTGCGCGTGCCGGAGAGCGAGCAGGGAGAGGTGGGGTTGCTGTGGGGCCACGCCGCTCTCGCCGGAGGGCAGCGCCGGGTGAACCAAGCCTTCGACCGGATCGTCTTCGTCCCCTGCGCCGAGAAGTCGAGAACGGTCTGGCCCGGGGGCCTGCTGCTCGCCAGCCGCAAGCGGATCACCCTGCGCGTGGAGGTCGGCGGACGCCACCTCCGGTTGAGGCTCGGCTGAAGCCGATCCCCAAGACGAACTGACGCGTTCTGATCCCGCTATCCGGGAGCGAGACGCCGCAGTTCGCGGTTGGTGCCGGCCGCCATGTCCGATCGTGCCGCGTCCTATTGCCAGCGGCCGCCGGCCTTCGCCCAGGCCGCCATGTGGGCCGCGGAGCAGAAGCCGTCGGCGATCCGGTGCTCGCCGCGGTGGCGGACGAGCAGGACGGCGGTCTCCGCCAGGGGCGCATCGCAGTGGGAGCAGACACCAGTGGCCGGCGTCTCCTCGGAATCACTGCCCGGCTCCTCCTCCGAGGGAGCGTCAGCGACCGGTGATCCCGGCTCTGCCGGGATGCGTCTGGGGGTGCCGGGGTTTGCGACGGGGTCCGGTAGCCACGCCCCGCCCTGGAGCTCCCAGGGGACGACGTGCTCGAGCCGGCAGAAGACCGCGTGGCGTTCGCCCGCCGGTTCGTGGGCGCGGTATCCGTCGTCGGGCTCGACCCGGGCGCCGCACCAGATACATGCCTCCCCCGTGGCGTAGGTTGGCGGCATGGAGCCGCTGAGGATAGTCGTGATGGAGGGCGATGAGACCGGGCAGGAGCTGCTCGAGCAGTCGCTGCGGGTCCTCGACCCCGAGCTGCTCGGCCTACCGCTCGAGCACCAGGTCTTCGATCTCTCGCTTGAGAATCGGCGGCGGACCGAGAACGGGGTCGTCCACGAGGCGGCGGGCGCGATGGCCGCCTCCGGCCTCGGGCTGAAGGCGGCGACGATCACCCCCGAGGGCGCCGAGGACGTCGGCTCCCCGAACCGCATGCTGCGCGAGGAGATCGACGGCAAGGTGATTATCCGCACCGGCCGCCGGCTGCCCGGCGTCACCCCGGTGGCGGGCGTCCATCACCAGATCTCCGTCTGCCGGATGGCGGTCGGCGACGCCTACGGCGCCGAGGAGTGGCGGGAGGGAGCCGCCGGTGACGAGTCGGCCTTCCGCACCGAGCAGATCCGCCGCCCCGTCTGCCGGGCCGTCGCCGAGCACTCCTTCCGCACCGCGGAGAGAATCGAGGGCAAGGTCTACGGCGGGCCGAAGTGGACCGTCAGCCCGGTCTACGAGGGGATGCTGAAGGAGGAGATGGACGCCGCCGCGGACCGCCATCCCGAGGTCACCTATCAGCCGGTCCTGATCGACGCGACCTACGCCGGCCTGATCACCGGGGCCGCGGACTCTCCGATGGTGATCCCGGCGCTGAACCGCGACGGCGACCTGCTCTCCGACCTGGTGCTGCCGCTGTTCGGCTCGATCGCGGGCGCCGAGTCGATCCTGCTCGGGCTCGACTCCGACCTCAACCCGACGGCGGCGATGGCCGAGGCCCCCCATGGCACCGCGCCGGCATTACTCGGCAAGGACATCGCCAATCCCATGGCGATGATCCTCGCCTGCGGCGCCCTGCTGCGCTACGCCGCCGCCCGCAAGGGCGCCGGGGAGGCGGAGCGCGCCTCGCGGGCGATCTATGAAGCGGTGCTCGAGTGCAGCGCAGCCGGCATCCGCACTCCCGACCTCGGCGGGCACGCCTCGACGAGCGGCTTCACCGATGAGACGATCTCGAGGATCGCGGCGAAGCTGGAGGCCTGGAGCAGCCTCGGCGCCGGCTGAGGCAGCCGCCACCGCCCGCCCGCACCGCTCAGACGATCGGCCCGCTCGGCGCCGGCGCGCCGCCGGGATCCGGCAGGCGGTGCCATTCGGCGATCTTGCCGTCGCGGATCAGGAAGGCGGTCCGGGCCAGCTCCCCCGCCCCGGAGCCGCAATCCCCACCGGGGCGCTCGGTCAGCCTGAAGGTGGCGGCGATGAAGCGCCCGTCGGGGCGGGCCCGGACCAGCTTCCCCCCGCATGGAAGGCTGCGGTTGAAGAGGACGGCGTCGGCTCTCGAGCGCAGGCTGACCGGCGGGGTGCCGTTCTCGACCTCGCTGGGAAGGGCGAAGAGGTCGGCGGCCCCGGAGACGTCGCCGCGGCTCAGGGTCCTCACCCACTCGTCGATGACCAGCACCGAGGTGTGCCCCGGCGGCAGCGCCGCGCTGGTATCGGTGTCCCCGTCACCCCCTCCCCCGCAGCCGGGGAGGGCGAGGGCGAGGGCGAGGGCGAGGGCGAGCGTGGCGGCTGCGGCTGCCCGTTTCATCCTTCCATCATCCCAACCCGACGTGGG
>JBBRHQ010000205.1:0-5350 GCA_038222365.1 Solirubrobacterales bacterium | reverse complement strand
AAATCGCCTGGGAGCTGGCCGTCGATGCCGATGCGTCGGCGGAGCTGCTCGAGGAACTGCGGAGCCGAGCGGACGATCGCTGCCCCGGGGTTTACTGCATGCGCAACGCGATCCCGCTCGTCACCGGGCTGGCCGGCGATGTCTCCTGAACCGTCGGCGTCTGCGAGGATGCGCGCGCGGCGCGTCGGACGGGAGCGCGGTCCGATGCGGACCCCGCTCGTCCTCGGCGACAGCGGCCTGGTCGTCCTCGATGCGAGCTGGGGCGAGATCAAGCCGATGGCGCTTGCCGATGGCGTCGGCACCGTCGGCGAACTCGAGCTGATCCAGCATGTCGACAGCGGCCTCGCGCTGATCGACAGCCGCCAGCAGAGAGCCTACGCGTCTGCGACGATCCCCGGCGCACGCAGCATCCCCCATGACGTGGCGGCAGAGCGGATCAGTGAGCTCGACCCGGACCGACCGGCGGTCTTCTTCTGCAACGGGCCGCAGTGTGGCGCCTCGCCGGACGCGATCGAAGCGTTGCTCGCGGCTGGGTACCCGCAGGCCGCCATCCTCTATTACCGCGGCGGGCTGCACGACTGGGTGAGCCTGGGCCTGCCGACCGAGCCCGGTCGCCCAGCAGCCGGCTGAACCGCTCGAACACCGCCGGGCAGGCGCCGCCAACCGCGGGCACGTCGTGGGCTATGCGTCCCGCCGAGCGATGATCTCGCGCCATACGCCCCGGTCGGCGGATGTCGACGATCTCCAGGCCGGCCGCCGCCACGTTCTCCTCGGTGCGTCGGTTGATCTCGGGGCCGAGGAGGCGGCGGGTCAACGGAGTGAGCACGTCGGCGAGCCAGCCGAGCACGCGGTTCCTCGGGCGCACATGCTCGATCAGCAATACCTCGCCATCGGGCTTGACGACGCGACTGATCTCCCGCAAGCCGCGAACGGGGTCCGCTACCGAGCAGAAAACGCACGTCGCGGTGACGGTGTCGAACGTACCGCCCTCGAACGGGAGTTGCTGGACAGCGGCCTCGTCGAGGCGCGTCAGGTCGCAACCGGCGCGCTCGCCCGAGCATCCCGTGCGAGACGTCGATGCCGGTGAGCTTGACCCCCGCGAGTACAGGTTCAGGTTGCGTCCCGTGCCGACGCCCACCTCGAGCACCCTGCCGCGAGCGCCGCCGAGTACTCGTTCGCGCCGCTCTCCAAATCCCCGCTAGGCCGGCGAGGGCGGCAGCGGGCCCTCGGCGTCGGGATCCGGTGCCGCCGGGGGCGGAGGGGGCGGAGGCGGCGAAGGCGTGCGCGGCGGCGTCGCCCCTGTCTCGCCGCGGGCCATGTCGACGAACGGGGTGATGATGTCCATTGGCAATGGGAAGACGATCGTCGTGTTCTGGTTCACGCCCATCTCGAGCAGCGTCTGCAGGTAGCGCAGCTGCAGCGTCGCCGGGTTGGTGCTGATGATGTCGGCGGCGTCGGCGAGCTTCTGCGCGGCCTGGTACTCACCCTCGGAGTTGATGATCTTTGCGCGCCGCTCGCGCTCTGCCTCCGCCTGGCGGGCCATCGCGCGCTGCATCTGGTCGGGGATCTCGACGTCCTTGATCTCGACCGTGGTCACCTTCACCCCCCAGGGCTCGGTCTGCTCGTCAATGATCGTCTGCAGGTCCTCGTTGAGGCGCTCGCGCTCGGAGAGCAGCTGGTCGAGCTCCGCCTTGCCGAGCACCGAGCGCAGCGTCGTCTGGGCGATCTGCGACGTGGCGAGCAGAAAGTTCTCGACCTCGACGATCGCCTTGTTGGGGTCGATGACCCGGAAGTAGGTGACCGCGGTGACGCTGGCCGGCACGTTGTCGCGGGTGATCACCTCCTGGGGCGGGATGTTGAGAGTCACCGTGCGCAGGTCGACCCGCACCATCTGATCGACGACCGGGATCATCACGATCAGGCCGGGGCCCTTCGGTCCCATCAACCGCCCGAGTCGGAACATCACGCCGCGCTCGTACTCGCGCAGGATCCTGACCGCAGCTGCGAGGAGGACGAGGCCGAGCGCGACAAGCGCGACAAGGACGATCAGCGGCACCACATTCACGCCCACGGAAGAACGCCGCGAACGTCGGCCGCCGGTGCGGTCGCGGATCGGTCCATGCTGCCTGTATCATACCTACGCCTTGTAGGATAGGCAGGACGACACGACGGGAGAGCTCGATGACGATCGCAATCGTCGTTCTGGTCGGGCTGGTGCTGATCGGCGCTCTGGTCTTCGTCGGCATCCGCAACTCGATCATCGCTGAGCGTAATCGCTGTGATGAGGCCTGGAGCGGGATCGACGTGCAGCTGAAGCGACGGCACGATCTCGTGCCGAACCTGATCGAGGCGGTGAGGGGCTACGCATCGCATGAGCGCGAGGTTTTCGAACGCACGGCGGAGGCCCGGGCCGACGCGATGCGTGCAACCGGGATCGGTCAGGCGGCCGAGGCCGAGCAACAGCTGACCGCGGCCCTCGCCGACTTGCGCGCGGTCGCCGAGAACTACCCTCAGTTACGAGCCACTGAGAACTTCCGAGGGCTCTCGAGCGCCCTGACCCAGATCGAGGATGAGATTCAAAGCGCACGGAACCTCTACAACGCAGACGCGCAGGCTTACAACACGAAGATCCAGGTCTTCCCGAATACGATTGTTGCCAAGCGGGGCGGCTTCCAGCCCAGGAAGTACTTCCAGGTCGAGGCCGTCGGGGAGCGCGATCCTGCGGTAGTCAGCTTCGACGGCCGAGGCCAATAGGCACGGAACAGCCGCTGCCTACGCTCGGTGCTTCAGCGCAGCAGCGCGAGTCTCGGCTTCTCGGATAATCCGTGAACGCTCATGGAGCCGGCGGTTCGTCTCGGCGTGAAGGGAGGCCACGTCCTGCGTGTGGCGTCCTTTCATCTCCACCGCAAGTGCGCCCGCCGGGCTCCGCCGCCACAGCCTCTCCGGGTACCGCCCTCACAGCACACCGACCGCGAAGAGAGCTGCCGCGAGGACGATCGCCACGCAGCAGGCGACTGCGAGATAGACAAAGAGCCAGTCCCCACGCTGGAAGAGGTGCGGATCCACCGCACGATCACGACCCGGGGGGATCATTGGGCGCCACCCGGGAGGATCATTGGGCGCCTCATCGCGATTTCCCCTCCCGAGAGTCGGGCCCGACCGCCGGACCGGGAGGCTGCCGCTGCGGCTGTGAGCGGGCGACCAGATAGGCGTCCCCGGCGGCGACCATCGTCAACGCCAGCACGACCCGGCTGTGGGGCGCCCCCGACGGCTCTGACAAGCAGCTAGCCGGCGAGCCAGATCGCGGCGCGAACCCAGGATCGGACGAGGAGTTGTCCGAAGCCGGGGATGACGAAACTCAGGGCGGCGGCCAGGAGCGCCGTCGTGCTGGGGAGACGTTCAGCCTTCATTGCGAGCCCCCACCGGACATTCCGCCCATCATCGCCGCCATCATCGCTGTGCATGCGACGGCGATAATCAGGAACCCGACACCGGCGCCGGCGGCGACGAGCAGGATCGCGATCACCAGCATCGGGATGCAGCAGGCGATCATCATCCAGCGGCGGTGGCCGCCATGGCCGCTCTTCTCCTCCTCGGAGGAGGACCGCTCGGCCTCGAGCTCGCCCACCGTGCGCTCCTCCGGCTGCCGGGCGGGCGCGCTCACGCCGGCCCCCTCAGCGACGCGGGCACATGGCCCAGCTTGCGGTACAGCGGACAGTGCCCGAGCGCTCCGGTGACGATCAGGTCGAGGCCGGCCAGGATCAGCAGTGCCTCGAGAATAACGACGACGGCGCCGCCGGCCGATCCGAGCAGGACCAAGCCGCCGATCACGCCGACGAGGCCGAGCAACACGCGGCCGAAGCGTTCAGCAGGGGTGATGTTGATCGTTGGGCGCTTCATCGTCTTCGACCTCCTCGGTCGCTCTGGACTTTTCAAGCTGTCTGTCTCCGACATAGCGTAGGAGGGCTCGCCGGGCTCGGGATCCGCCGCGGCAGCGGCTTCGCGCTCAGGGGTCTCCACGGATTGCGGCGCTCGCTGTCCGGCGACGAGGATGCGGCCCCGTAGCACGCCGAGCTCGCAGCTGAACTCGTGCTTGCCCGGCGGAAGGGGCCCGAGATCGACCGCTACGTCCTCGAAGGGCGGCAGCATCATGCCTGCCGAGGCTGGGAACAGCACCCGCTCAGAGCAGGTCGCGGTCTCCTCGCGGCGGAAGAGGAGTCGCAGCCGTTCGCCGGGCCGGGCTTCGATCAGGTTGGGGGAGCACCCCGGACCCGCACGCATGCCCAGCCTTCGCTGTAGGTGTCAGGCAGGTTTCCGGGTCGTACGTCTGGAGGTTGTTCGGGCCATGCTGTCGTCATGCGCATCGGGCGCTCCTCTCCGGGCATGCCATCCAGGATCGAGCGTCGATGTGAAGCTCCCATGTAGCGGCTCTGTTGTTTCTGTGGAGGCTCCCTATCCCGGGCTCAGCGCCGCCTGCAGCGCGCTCGCCTCAGCGGCTCCTCCGGCGCCCCCGAGGGCTTCGAGCGCATCGGCACGGCTCTCAGCATCGCGGATCGCTTGCGATGGCTCGTGAAGGGCCCGGCTCGTAGCGGCGTGGACAGGAGCCAGTTCGCGAGCGTGGCGCCGTCGCATCTCTGTAACCGTCTCCCGTGCCGGACAGCTCTCGTTGGGCGGCCGCGTTCCGAACTTGGCGGCAAACTCCGCGCACGGGCACGGGGCGTGCAGCCCCGGCAGCTCGATCGCAGCCGGGCAGAGCTCGGCGGTTTGGGTCGCTTCGCCAGGAGGTTCGTTCATTGGGGATCGGGGCTGGCGGGGTCTTCCCGCTTGCCGGGCTCGCCCGCGCGGTCGGCAACCGCAACGATAGCCGGGGCGAGGCCGAGCGGCTGACCTGCCGGAAAGCTCACATGTCCATACGACCGTCGCTGCCGGTGTGTGAGCGCATGAACAGCCGCTCCCCGATCACGATCGCGGCGATCGCCACGGCGGAGACATAGAGAATGAGTGGATCTGCTGAGGCTTTGACCCACAGGAACGCTCCCAGGATGATCACGTCCAGCACGATCGCTGTGGCGACGATCGCGGGCCGCACGCTGATTTGCGATCTGAGCCGGTGCAGGAGTCCCAGTGGATGGCGATGTCCATCACGAGGTAGAAGATCGCGCCGAGGGCTGCGATGCGGCGAAGGTCGAAGAGGATGGTCAGCACCATCGCGAAGGCGACCGTGTAGACCATGGTGTGAACCCGGACCGTCCCCGGCATGCCGAGATGGCGGTGAGGGACCTCCTTCATCCGAGTGAGCATGGCCAGCATGCGCGAAGCGGCGAAGATGCTGGCGATGACGCCGGAGGCG
>JBBRHQ010000204.1:0-5409 GCA_038222365.1 Solirubrobacterales bacterium | reverse complement strand
CGCCGGTGAGCACGGCATCGGAGGCGATCGGGGCGCTGGGTCGGAGCCGGGCGGGCACGCTGGGCCGAGGTTATTCGGACTAAGCTTCCTGGCCGTGGAAGGTTCGAGCGAGAGCGGCGGCGCCGGCGCCCCGAAGGGGGTCTCCGAGAGCCTGCGCGAGGCGGTCGAGCGGACATTCGCCGCGACCACCGAGGCGGGTGAGCGCGCCCAGGAGCTGCTCGACGAGGTGACCCGGCGCGGGCGCGGCGCCCGCGAGACGGTCTCCCAGCGCGGGCAGGGCGCCCGCGAGGCGATCAGCCAGCGCGGCCAGGAGGCCCAGGAGGCCTCGGCCGGGGCGGCGGGAAAGCTGGTCGAGGCGATCGAGGGGATGCGGGTGGCGACCCGGGACGAGCTGCGGCTTCTGGAGAAGCAGCTGGCGGAGGTCTCGGCGCGGGTCGACGCGCTCGAGACTGAGCTAAGGGCGCGGTAGACATGGCTGCCGGGGGCAGCCGAGTCGTAATCATCGGCGCCGCCAGCCACTGGGGCTCGGAGCTGGCGCGGGCGCTGGAGCGCGACCCGAGGGTCTCCTATCTGGCCGGGGTCGACACCAAGCCCCCCGCCGCCGACTTCGAGCGGACCGAGTTCATCGAGGCCGACATCCGCAACCCGGTGATCTCGCGCATCCTCCCCGGGTTGGAGCCGGAGGTGGTCGTCCACTGCGGGATCGTCTGGTACCCCGAGGACGACAAGCCCGCCCGGGCGCTTCACGACATCAACGTGATCGGCACCCTGCAGCTGCTCGCGGCCTGCGAGAAGACACCGAGCCTGCGCGCCCTCATCGCCCGCGGCTCGGCGGCGATCTATGGCTGCGAGGCCGCCGCACCCTCATTCTTCACCGAGGAGATGGCTCGCCGCTATCCGCTGAAGACCCGTTTCCAGCGCGACATCGGCGAGCTCGAGGGCTACTTCGACAACTTCGCCCGGCGCCACTCGACGATCACCTGCACGATGCTCCGCTTCCAGCCGGAGGTCGGCCCGGGGCTGGAGCAGCCGCTGAACCGCTACCTCTCGCTGCCGGTGGTCCCGACCCAGCTCGGCTTCGACCCCCAGCTGCAGCTGATCCACGCCGAAGACGCCACCGGGGCGCTGGCCGCGGCGACCCGCAACCCGGTGCGCGGCCCGGTCAACGTCGCCCCCGACGGGACGATCTCGCTCAACCGGATCCTCCGTCTCGCCGGGCGCCCGACCCTGCCGATCCCCCACCAGCTGGCCGGGACGGTCCTCGGCCGGCTGGGCCGCAGCCTCGGCGCCGCCGACCTCTACTACGACGGGATCAGGCTGCTGCGCTACGGCCGCGGCTGCGACAACACCCGGCTGAAGGGCGAGGTCGGCTTCGAGCCCGGCCACGACGCCGAGGGCGCGGTCCGCGACTTCGTCGCCAAGGGCTCGGCGAGCCGCCGCCTCTTCCCCTCGCCTCATCCTGGGGCGGTGGCGCAGCGGGCGGGGCGCTTCGCCGGGCCGGCGGCGGGCGGGACCGCGGCGGGGTCGGGATGAACGCCACCCGCGAGGCGGCCAACGGAATGGCCGGCGCCGCCGAGTTCATCAACCGGATGCGCACCGGGCTCGAGGACGGCCTGGACCCGATGGGGGCGGCCGAGGAAGCGGCCGGCGCCCTGCCGAGCCCGCTGCG
Source organism: Solirubrobacterales bacterium (assembly GCA_038222365.1). Taxonomy (GTDB): domain Bacteria; phylum Actinomycetota; class Thermoleophilia; order Solirubrobacterales; family 70-9; genus JBBRHQ01. The sequence goes on along the minus strand of JBBRHQ010000204.1, from coordinate 3,740 downwards.
GGAGCCGTTCGCGCGGATGGCGCGGCGGCTCGCCGGGGACTACCACGAGGACGAATGGGGCTTCGATGAGGAGTTCGCAGAGGCCGCCTACCCGCTGTTCGAGTTCCTCTATGACCGCTGGTGGCGGGTCCAGGTCGCCGGGGTCACCAACGTCCCCTCCCACGGCCGCGGGCTGATCGTCTCCAACCACTCGGGCTCGGTCTTCCCCTTCGACGCGACGATGATCGGCACGGCGATCATGAAGGAGCACCCGCTGCCGCGCTGGACCAGGCCGCTGGTGCTGAACTGGGCCTTCGAGCTGCCCTTCCTCAGCTACTTCATGCGCAAGGTGGGAGGCGTCCCGGCCAGCCCCTTCAACGCGATCCGCCTGCTCGAGCAGGACAAGCTGGTGATGGTCTTCCCCGAGGGGGTGAAGGGGACCGGCAAGCCCTTCTCGGAGCGCTACCGGCTGCAGCGCTTCGGCCGCGGCGGCTTCGTCGAGGTGGCGCTGCGGACCGGGGCGCCGATCATCCCGGTCGCCGTGGTCGGCGCCGAGGAGATCTACCCGAAGATCGCCGAGTCGGCGGCGCTGGCGAAACTCGCCGGGGCGCCGTTCGTGCCGATCACCCCGACCTTCCCCTGGCTCGGGCCGCTCGGCCTGGTGCCGCTGCCCTCGCGCTGGCGGATCGAGTTCTGCGAGCCGCTCGACCTCTCCGGCTACGGGCCCGAGGCGGCCGAGGACAAGACCGTGCTCTTCGACCTCTCCGAGTCGATCCGCGAGACGATCCAGGAGCGCCTCTACGAGAGCCTGGTGAAGCGGGGGTCGGCGTTTCTTTGAGGGGCATCGGGAACAGGCATCAGGCATCGGTGAGGTCCCGGCCGAGCAGGTTGGGGTTGGCGGTGGCTGTCGCGCTTGGGGCGACGGCGGTTGGAGTGCAGGCCGCCCCGCAGGCCGCCGGGGTCGGCGGGACGAGCCGGGTCGTCACCCTCGGGCACTCGGTCAAGGGGCGGGCGGTGAAGGCGCTGCGCCTCGGCGAGCCGCGCAGCCCGAACAAGGCGCTGGTGGTGGGGGCGATCCACGGCGATGAGACCGCCGGGCTGAAGGTGGTCCGCGAGCTTCGCCGCCGCTACTCGGGGATCCGCGGGGTGGACCTCTGGACCGTCTTCACGGTCAACCCCGACGGTGTCGCCCGCGGCAGCAGGCGAAACGCCCACGGGGTCGACCTCAACCGCAACTTCTCCTTCCGCTGGCACGGGGGAGTGCCGCGCTCCAGCGGCTATTACCCCGGGCCGCGGCCCTTCTCCGAGCCGGAGTCGCGGCTGGTGCGGCGCCTGGTCTCTCGCCTTCACCCGCGGATCTCGATCTGGTACCACCAGCCCTGGGGCCAGGTGCTGGCCCCCTGCCACGGAGACGCCCACCTCGAGCGCCACTACTCCGAGCGAAGCGGGGTGCCGTTGAAACGCTGTCGCGGCGAGCGCCTTCCCGGCACCGCGGTGAAGTGGCAGGAGCGCCACTTCGGGCGCAGCGACGCTTTCGTCGTCGAGCTTCCCGGCGGTCGCCTCGGCCACGCCGCCGCGAGGCGAAACGCCCGCGCGGCGCTTGCCACGATCCGTCTCGCCACCTAGACCGACTCCCCGGCGGGCGCGCCCAGGCACGGCCCCGACATCGGTGAGAAAGCATTCGAAGGGATTTGCGCCAGCTGTCCAAACACGGGGGCGCGGGCCGCGCCTACCTTGAGCGCATCAGCAACCGCGACCGCCGGGGCGGGTCTCCGGCGGGCTAGGAGGATGCAATGAAGAGGAAGTACCTGGCGGCTATCCCGCTTGGCGCCTTGGCAGTGCTGTTGCTCGTCCCCAGCTCTGCCCTCGCCGACTCGACCGACCTGGTCAAGGCAATCAACGGGAAGCTCGACCCCTCGATCGGGACCAACACGATGTGGGTGATCTTCGCCTCCTGCCTGGTGATGTTCATGCAGGCCGGCTTCGCCTTTTTGGAGATCGGCTTCTCCCGCGGCAAGAACGCGGGGACGATCATCGCCAAGATCCTCACCAACTTCTCGATCGCGGCGCTGGGATGGTGGGCGATCGGATTCGCCTTCGCCTTCGGCGGCCCGCTGGGCAGCGTGATCGGGCACGACGGCGGGTTCTTCTTCTCCAACCTCGGTCCCTGGACCCAGATCCAGGACGGGACCCAGGTCTTTCACCCGAGCTTCCCGGTGATGGATCTCTCCAACGCGACGATCGAGTCGAAGTGGTTCTTCCAGTTCGTCTTCTGCGCCGTCTCGCTGGCGATCGTCTGGGGGACGACGCTGGAGCGGATCAAGTTCGGCGTCTACATCATCTACGCGATCGTCTTCTCGACGATCATCTACCCGATCGGCGCCCACTGGGTCTTCGGTGGCGGCTTCCTCCAGGTCGGTGACTGGCTCGGCACCGGGATCACCGGGATGCAGGACTTCGCGGGCTCGACCGCGGTCCACCTGATCGGTGCGACCGGGGCGCTGGCGGCATTGCTGCTGCTCGGCCCGAGAAAGGGCAAGTACGGGCCCGATGGCAAGCCGCGGGCGATCCCAGGGCACAACATGCCGCTGTTCGGGCTCGGGGTGCTGATCCTCTGGCTCGGCTGGTTCGGGTTCAACCCCGGCTCGACCCTGAACGCGGGCGACGGCCGCTTCGCGGAGATCCTGATCATCACCAACATGGCCGCCGCGGCCGGAGTGCTGAGCGCGGTCGCGACCGCCTACGCGAAAACGAAGGCGATCGACATCGGCATGGCCGGCAACGGCGCGATCGCCGCCCTGGTGGCGATCACCGCCCCATCCGGCTACGTCGAGCTGTGGGCGGCGCCGATCATCGGCGCGGTGGCCGGAGTGATCGTCGTGCTCGGGGTCTACTGGGTCGACAAGTACATCGACGACCCGGTCGGTGCCCTCTCGGCCCACGGCATGGCCGGTATCTGGGGGACGATCTCGTGCGGGATCTTCACCGCGCCGAGGCTGGCCCAGTACAACGGCTTCGGCGACCCAAACGGAGGGCTCTGGTACTCGGGCTCCTTCGCCCAGCTCGTCGCCCAGGTGAGCGGTTTCCTGATCGCGTTCACCTTCGTCTTCTGTCTCAGCTTCGCAACGTTCTGGCTGATCAAGAAGACCTACGGGCTGCGGGTCAGCGAGGCCGAGGAGGACGCCGGCCTGGACATCTCAGAGCACGGGATGTACGGATACCCGGAACAGTTCATTCCGGAGCCGGAGTATCCGGGCGGTCCGCCGCACGCCCGTGCTCCAACGCCGGGCGCCGGGGCACCTGCCGCGGCGACCACGATGGCGGCCGACAATCCGACACAGGCGTAAGGAGCGATCACGATGAAGAAGATCGAGGCGTTCATCCGCCACGAGGCGTTCGAGCCAATCAGGACCGAGTTGCTCGACAAGGGGTTCCCCTCACTGTCGATCCTCGAGGCCAAGGGCTCGGGCCGCCAGAAGGGAATAGTCGAGCACTACCGCGGTTCGACGCTCACGGTCAACGTTCGGCCGAAGCTGAAGATCGAGGTCGTGGTCGACGATAAGGACAAGGGTCTGGTGGTCGAGACCATCCTCAAGCACGCGCGCACCGGGGACGTCGGCGACGGCAAGATCTTCGTCATCCCGGTGGAGGAGGCGATCCGCATCCGCACCGGCGAGGGCGGAGAGGACGTCCTCCAAGCCCACGAGGGGGAGATACCCGCCTAGGTGTCCTACCCACGGACGTCGTGAACACGGCTGATC
>JBBRHQ010000203.1:0-5421 GCA_038222365.1 Solirubrobacterales bacterium | reverse complement strand
TCAGCTTCGTTTACGTCACCCATGATCAGGAGGAGGCGCTGACCATGTCGGACCGGATCGCGGTGATGAATCGCGGCCGGGTCGAGCAGATCGGCGGGCCCGAGGAGATCTACGAGAGGCCCAACACGACCTTCGTCGCCGGTTTCATCGGCGTCTCCAATCTGATGCCGGCATCCGTCTCCTCCTCGACCGAGGTGAGGCTCGAGCAGGGGCCTGTGGTGCCCGCCGATGCCAGCCGCTTCTCAACCGGCGAGCGTTGCTTTGCCGTGGTGCGGCCGGAGAAGCTCGAGATCGCCACCTCCAACGGGGCGGGGCCGGCCTCCAGCGGGCCCGGCGTGGAGGGGATCGTCGAGAGCTCGCTCTACCTGGGGACGGCGACCCAGATCGCCGTAGATCTCGGCGACGAGGTCCGGATGACCGTGCTCGTGCCCAACGCGAGCGAGGCGGAGCGGCAGAGACTTCCCGGGGGCGGGGCCCGCGTCAGGTTGGGGTGGGCACCGGAACACATGCATCTGGTGCGTGAATCGGGGCGCGGGGAGCCGGACTCGGGCGAGGCCCGGCCGGCTGCCGAGATGGTGACCGCGCGGACAGAATCCAACGAGGAGGAAGCAGCATCTTGAGCGAGAGAATCGGTAGTTCGGCCCGGACCTTGCTGGTGGCGCTGGCGGTGGCCGCGGCGACCGCCGGGCTAGTCGCCTGTGGCGGGGGCGGTGGCGGGATCGAGGGCGGCGGTGAGACGACCAACGCCCAGACCGCGAAGGGCGGCAAGGTGACCGGGGACCTGACGGTCTCCAACTGGCCGCTCTACATCGACAAGAACACGGTCTCCAACTTCGACGCCAAGTACGGGACCAACACCAAATACATCGAGGACGTCAACGACAACAACGAGTTCTTCGGCAAGCTCCAGCCGCTGCTCGCCCAGGGCAACTCGGGCGGGCGCAGCATCATGGTCCTGACCGACTGGATGGCGCAGAAGATGTATGACCTCGGCTACGTCCAGAAGCTCGACAAGTCGGCGATCCCCAATGTCGAGAAGAACCTGATCCCCCCCCTGCAGCACCCGTCCTTCGACAAGAACCGCGACTACACGGTGCCCTGGCAGAGCGGGATGACCGGGTTGATCGTCCGCAAGGACCTGGCCCCGGACGTGCACTCGATCAACGACCTCTTCGACCCGAAGTACAAGGGGAAGGTCTCCTTCCTGACCGAGATGCGCGACACCGTGCCGCTGGTGATGGCGGCCGACGGGGTCAACCCCGACAAGGCGACCGAGCAGGACTGGATGAACGCGATCGACAAGATGAAGAAGGCGGCCGACGACGGGCAGATCCGCCGCTTCACCGGCAACGACTACGCCAGCGACTTCACCAGCGGCAACCTGGTCGCCGGGATCGGCTGGTCGGGGGATGCGGTGCAGCTGCAGGCCGACAATCCGGACATCGTGTGGCGGATGCCGACCCAGGGCTGCTCGCTGTGGTCGGACAACATGGAGATCCCGGTCGGCGCCCCGAACACCGCGGCGGCGCTGGGCTTCATGAACTACGTCTATGACCCGAAGGTGCAGGCAAAGATCACCGCGTACGTCAACTACGTAAGTCCGGTCAAGGGGGTCAAGCAGGTCCTCCAGAAGACGGACCCCTCCTTGGCCAACAACCAGCTGATCTTCCCGAGCGCCTCGTTCACCAAGAACTGCTTCTCTCAGCCTCCCCTCAAGGGGGGCGAGGAGACTCGGGTGACCGAGGCCTTCCAGAACGTGATCACGGGCTGAGGGGAACGGCGCGCCCTGAGCTGATGATGGAGATGACGTCATGAGCTCGGGGCGCCGCCGCGCCCTGCCGTACTTCCTGCTCGGGCCGGGTGTGATCTGGCTGATCCTCTTCTTCGTCGTCCCGATGTACTTCATGGGACGGCTCTCGCTCGAGGAGGGGGTGCTGCCCAACTTCGAGTTCAGCTGGCACTGGGCCAACTTCCCGGACACGCTGAAGGCCTACGACACGCAGTTCCTGCGCTCCTTCTATTACTCGGGCGTCGCCACCCTGCTCTGCCTGCTGATCGCCTATCCGCTGGCCTACGCGATCGCCTTCAAGGGGGGCAAATGGCGCAACGCGATGCTGTTCGCGGTGGTCGCCCCATTCTTCACCACCTACCTGATCCGCACCCTGGCCTGGAAGACGATGCTCGACGACCAGAGCCCGGTGGTGAGCGTGCTCAACTCCCTCGGCCTGACCTCTAACGGCCGCGTCCTCGCCACCAGCGGCGCGGTGATCGCCGGGCTCACCTACAACTTCCTCCCCTTCATGGTGTTGCCGATCTACGCCAGCCTCGAGCGGCTTGACGAGGGCCTGATCGAGGCCGCCCAGGACCTCTACTCATCGTCGTTCACCGCCTTCCGCAAGGTCACCCTGCCGCTCTCAGCCCCCGGGGTGGTCGCCGGCACCCTGCTGACCTTCATCCCGGCGGTAGGCGACTACATCAACGCCGCCTTCCTCGGGGGCACCCAGCAGGCGATGATCGGCAACGTGATCCAGTCCAAGTATCTGGTCATCCGCGACTACCCGAGCGCCGCCGCCCTCTCCTTCATCCTGATGGCAGTCATCCTGGTTGCGGTGCTGGTCTACATCCGCTTCGCCGGTTCCGAGGCGCTGATGGACGAGGAGGCGGTCTGATGGAGGCCGGGGCGGTGCGGGCTGAGATCGGCAGGGGTTCGCGGGAGAGCATCTTCCGCCGCGGCTGGCGCTGGCTGCGCGAGCACGCGCTCAACATCTACGCGGGTCTGGCGATCGCCTACATGCTGCTGCCGATCGCGATCATCTTCCTCTTCTCCTTCAACAGTCCCGAGGGACGCTACAACCTCGTCTGGTCGGGCTTCACGACCAAGTACTGGGCCCATCCCTTCGCGATCAGCGAGCTGACCGACGCCTTCGGCACCAGCATCAAGCTGGCGATCCTGGCGACTCTGATCTCGACCGTGATCGGGACGCTGATGGCGATCGCCCTGGTCCGCCACGAGTTCTTCGGCCGCCGCGGCGCCAACGTGCTGATCGTGGTCCCGATGGCAACCCCGGAGGTCGTGATCGGGGCCTCGCTGCTCTCGATGTTCCTGATCTACGGTCTCCAACTCGGGTTCCAGACGCTGCTGATCGCCCACGTGATGTTCAGCATCAGCTTCGTCGTCGTCGTCGTCCGCTCGCGGTTGATCGGTTTCGACCGCCGATTGGAGGACGCCGCCGGAGACCTCGGCGCCACCCCCTTACAGACCTTCCGGCTCGTGACCCTGCCGCTGATCATGCCGGGGATCATGGGCGGAGCTTTGCTCGCTTTCGCACTCTCGATCGACGACTTCGTGATCTCCAACTTCAACTCCGGCACCACGGTCACCTTCCCGCTCTACATATTCGGGGCCAACCAGCGGGGGATCCCGGTCCAGGTGAACGTGATCGCGGCGATGCTTTTCGCAGTCACCCTTGCGGTGATGGCCTTCACGGTTCTCCAGCAGCGCCGGGCCGAGAAGATGGCCTCGGTTCGCCCGGAGCAAGAAGCAACCGCGTGAGCCCTGAGACCAGGCTGCTGATCGGCGGCGAGCGGGTGGAGGGCTCCGGGGAGCCGCTGGATGTAGAGAACCCGGCGACCGAGGAGACCGTGGCCACGGTCGGCGCAGCTTCGCCCGAGCAGGTCACCGCCGCGATCGCCGCCGCCCGCGGGGCCGCCCGCGGCTGGGAGCGGACCCCGGCGATCGAGCGCGGCGAAATGCTGCACGAGGTGGCGCGCCGGCTCCGCGCGTATCAGGAGGAGCTGGCGGCAGCGATGACCGCCGAGGGGGGCAAGCCGCTGACCGAGAACCGCGACGAGGTCGAGTGGTGCGCGGCGGCCTTCGACTACTACGCGGAGATCGGCCGCGACTCGGCGGGGCGGGTGATTCCCTCGATCGAGGCCACCCAGCTTTCCCTGGTGGTCAAGGACCCGGTCGGAGTGGTCGGCTGCATCGTCCCCTGGAACTATCCGCTGCTGCTCCTCACCTGGAAGCTCGCCCCCGCCCTCGCGGCCGGGAACGCCGCCGTTTGCAAGCCCTCGGAGGTGACCCCCACCTCGACCCTGATGCTCGCCGAGATCCTCGAGCATCTGCCGGCCGGGGCCGTCAGCCTGATCGCCGGCGCCGGCGATGTCGGCGCCGCGCTGACCGCGGATGCGGGGATCGACTGCGTCGCCTTCACCGGCTCGGTCGAGACCGGGAAGCGGGTGGCGCTCGCCTGCGCGGAGCGGGTCGCCCGGGTCAACCTCGAGATGGGTGGCAAGGACCCCTTCATCGTCTGCGCCGACGTCGGTGCCCAGGGGGTCGAGGTCGCCGCCCGCGGCGGCGCCTGGGCCGCCTACCTCAACGCCGGCCAGGTCTGCACCTCGGCAGAGCGCTTCTACGTCGCGGCGGATGTATACGACGACTACCTCAGCGCCTTCGTCGAGCACACCGACTCGCTTATCGTCGGCGATCCCACCGCGCCGGACACCGACGTCGGGCCGATGGTCTCGGCGGCCCAGCGAGCCAAGGTGGTCGATCAGGTCGAGGCCGCCGTCGCCGCCGGAGCGGAGCTGGTGACCGGCGGCGGCGACGGCGGCAACGAGCGCGGCCACTACTACTCCCCCGCAGTGATCACCGGCGCCCCGGCCGAGACCGACCTGCTGCGAGAGGAGACCTTCGGCCCGGTCGCCCCGATCGTCCCCGTTTCCTCGCTCGATGAGGCGATCGAGCTGGCCAACGGCACCCGCTTCGGCCTCGGCGCCAACATCTACACCTCCGACCTGAAGACGATGGTCCGCTGCATGCGCGAGATCAAGGCCGGGACCGTCTGGTTCAACGACCCCCTGACCGACAACGACGCCGGCCCCTTCGGCGGCTTCAAGCAGTCCGGGATGGGCCGGGAGCTGGGCCGCGAGGGGCTGGAAGCCTTCCAGGAGACCAAGCACGTCCACGTCGAGACCGAGATCGCGCCGAAGGATTGGTGGTACCCCTACGGCAAAGGCACGTAGCGCGCGCCTTTCGGCCCGATCTCACGCCCCTTCGCGCACCTCCCGTCACACCCCACCGGACGTGGGACCTTTGAGCCGCCATATAGACGTCTGAAAGGTCCCACGTGACCGGATGGGGGCGGCGCTCAGAGGGGAAGGCGGGGGAGCGCGGTCTCGAGCCACTCGACGACGGCGTCGATCGTCGGGCCGTCGATCGAGTGGCCGATCGGAGCCTCGCGGTAGGTGAGGTCGAGGCCGGAAGGCCCAAGCAGGTCGCGGGCGGCGCGGGCGAACTCGATCCCGATCACCGGGTCGGCGGCGCCGTGGGAGATCAGCACCGGCGTTCCGGCGCTTGAGGGGAGGTCGGGCTCCCAGCCCTCAACCTCGGGGATGAAGCCGGATAGGGCGAGGATCCCG
>JBBRHQ010000202.1:0-5423 GCA_038222365.1 Solirubrobacterales bacterium | reverse complement strand
TCGGTACAGGTCGCGTGGCCGAAATCAGCAGCAGGGGAGATGATTTCGTCCACTCGACGAAGTGGCGGGCGGGAGTGGCGCGTCCCGGTTAGCGCGGCGCGAGGATGACCAGGGGGATCTCGCGCTCGGTCCGCTCCTGGTAGTCGCGATAGCCGCCGTAGGTCTCGATCGCCTTCGGCCACAGCCGCTTGCGCTCCTGCGGATCGGCGACCCTGGCGCGCACCGGCCGGTGCTCGGCCCCGACCTGGACGGTGGTGTCCGGATTGGCCAGCAGGTTGTGAAACCAGGCGGGGTGCTTCGGATAACCGCCCTTGGAGGCGACGATGACGAGATTTTCGCCGTCGCTGAAATAGGTGAGAGGCGTCGTCCTCTTGGCGCCGCTGCGGGCGCCGACGTGGTCGAGGAGCAGGGTCGAGGGCGCGCCGGGAAAGCTATGGCCGATCCGCCCGCCGGTCAGCCGGTAGACGGTCGTGTGCAGGCCCATGGCGCGTCTCAGCACGGGCCAGAGGCGGTCGCTCAAATCCATCGTGTCCATCGGCTGCCGTCAAGCTTCTCAAATTGAGATCCTCCTGCGGTGCTCCAGCACGTTTCGATCGAGATCCCCGCCGCCGAGGCCGAGCGCACGGTCGAGTTCTGGGCGCTACTCGGGTTCGCCCGAGTCGAGGCTCCGGAGCCGCTCGGCGGCTACGTCACCTGGCTCGAGCGGGACGGCACCCAGATACACCTGATCCACACCGATGAGGCGAGCGTCCCGGTTCTCGGCCACGTCGCGGTGATCGCCCCGGACTTCCAGGAGGCGTTCGACCGTATCGCCGGGGCGGGTTTCGAGGTCGAGGAATCGCGCCGGCTGTGGGGCGCCAGGCGAGCCTTCGCGATCGCCCCCGCCGGTCACCGGGTCGAGCTGATGGAGGCGCCACCACCGGAATCGACGGGCTGAGATGGAGCGACCGGCTCCGCTGCCGCCCCTGCACCTGGCGGAGAGGGTCTGCTCGCTGGAGGTCAGGGGCGACCCGTTCGAGTCCTATCAGCGCCTCGGCGCCGAGGCCAAGGAGGCGATCCTCGAGCTGCTCCCCGTCGACTGGTCATTCGGGGACCGCAGGGCGCTGGACTTCGGCTGCGGGGCCGGCCGCACCCTCAGGCACTTCCTGGAGGAAGCAAGCTCCGCTGAGCTGTGGGGGGTCGACATCGACGGCGAGAGCGTCGAGTGGCTGAAGCGCTCGCTCTGCCCTCCCCTGCACGCCGAGCTGGCACCCGAGGCGCCGCCGCTGCCATACGACTCGGAGTCGTTCGACCTGATCTGGGCGCTCTCGGTCTTCACCCACCTCACCGAGCACTCCGCTGCCTGGATGCTCGAGCTCCATCGCCTTCTGAAGCCGGGCGGGCTGCTGCTCGCGACCTACATGGGAAGGTGGAACTCGCAGGCCTTCCTCGAGGAGCCCTGGCAGGAGGACCGGATCGGGATGAACGTGCTGCGGGCAGATCAGGGGTGGGAGAAGGGCGGCCCGATGGTTTTGATGTCGGACTGGTGGGTGCGCGAGCACTGGGGGCGCGCCTTCGCGATCGAGGCCACCAAGCCGCAGATGCACGGCCAGACCTGGGTTCTGCTCCGCAGGCGCGAGGTAACCCTGAGCGCCTGGGAGCTGGAGAAGCCCGCCGATGACCCGCGCGAGTTGCGCGCCCTGCGCCATAACGTGGCCCAGGTCATCACCGATAAGCGGGCAATGCGCGCCCGAACACTGCTGCCTTCGCTCATCCAGCGGGGCCTCCGTCGCGCCAGGGCCTGGCGCAACCGGGCCCGAACCCGGATCGGCGCTCGAAGAGCGGCGAGGCGATAGCTTCGGCCCGTCGCCCACGCTGGCTACGATCCGCCCGTGCGCTACCCGGTAGAGGCATTCACAGCCGACGAGCGGGCCCTGCTCGCCCCCCACTTCACCAATCTCGATCGGCCAGTGTTCGCGCTCGTCAACCTGCCGGAGACGGTCAAGGGTGCGCTCTTCGCTCGCTACTCGCGGTATTCCGGGGGGGTGAGGCGCCTCTTCCTCGAGGAGTTCGCCGCCGACGTCGCCGACGGCGGCCGCCCCTTCGACGGCGCCGAGGGGGAGCGGGCGGCGAAGTTGTATGAGCGCGTCTTCCTCGGCTACGGCGATGACTCGATCGCCCAGGTAGGCGGGGCCCACATCGCCTGCGAGTGGGTCTCAAATATCCTCACCAAGCTGCTTCAGCGGGGACGCTTGGCCGCCTACCTCGAGCAATCGACGCGCTACATCCCCTACGATCGCCCCCTCCCCGACGGCGGCTATCGCTACTACGGCGACAATCAGCTCGGTCCCCGGTTCGCCGCCGCGATGGACGAGATCTTCGCGACCTACTCGGGATCGCTGAGCAGGGTGGAGGCCTGGGCCGCCGAGCAGTGGCCGCGCGGGGACTCCGAGCCGGAGGGTCCGTGGCAGAGCTCGATCCGCGCCAAGGCGCTCGACCTGATGCGGGGCCTGCTGCCTGCGGCGACGCTCAGTCACGTCGGCGTCTACGCCTCCGGGCAGGCCTACGAGCAGATGCTCTTGCGGTTGATGGCCTCGCCTCTGCCGGAGGCGCGCGAGGTCGGGGGAATGATCCTCACCGAGCTCCAGCAGGTGATGCCGAGCTTCGTCTCCCGGGTGGATCGCCCTGACCGCGGCGGCGAGTGGGTCTCCTACCTGCGTGCCAGGCGCGAGGCGACCGAGGAGTGGGTGTCCCGGCTCGGCCTCGATCGCCGCGCCGCCTCGGAGAGCTCGCCGACGGTGGAGCTGATCGGTGTCGAGGGCACCGTGGAGGATCTGCTTGCCTCCTGCCTGTTCGAGGCCTCCGCCGCGCCGGAGAGCGAGATCCGGGCCCGCGTCGACGTCCTCGACCGCGACGAGCGGGCGCGGCTCCTGGCGGCGATGTCCGGCGAGCGCGCCAACCGCCGCCACCGGCCGGGGCGGGGCTTCGAGGCGCTGCGCTACCGCTTCGAGATCGTCTCCGACTACGGCGGCTTCCGCGACCTCCAGCGCCACCGGATGCTGACCTGCCAGTGGCAGCGCCTCGGCCCCGACCTCGGTGCCGGCGTGCCCGAGGAGCTGACCGCGGCGGGCGTCTCCGACGACTACCGGCGGGCGCTGGCGACATCCCGGGAGGAGTACGAGCGCCTGGTCGAGGCCGGGTTCGCGGAGGCGGCTCCCTATGCGCTCTGCCTCGGGTACCGGATCCGCTACGTGCTCGACCTCAACGCGCGAGAGGCGATGCACCTGATCGAGCTGCGCTCCGGACGGGAGGGGCACCCGACCTACCGGGCGGTCGCCCAGGCGATGCACGAGCGAATCGCCGCCGTCCACCCCGCCGTCGCCGAGGCGATGGGCCACGTCGACACCACCCGCGAACCGCGACTGGAGCGGATCCTCAGCGAGATCCGCACCCAGCGCAAGCGGATCGAAGCCGCGAGCCGAGGCGCCGAGGGGGCGCCGACCGGCCTCAGTCCGCTCGGCTGAGCGGCGAACCTCAAGCCCGGGGCTCCCGTACTCGGTCTTGACGGCCGAACCCTCCCGCTCGAGTAGGGAATGGACAAAGGAGCGCCCCTGCGCCTAGGATCACTCAGATGAGGAGATTCCCGGTGGCGGTGGGGACCGCCGTAGTCACCGCCTCGCTGCTTGCCCCATCGGCGATTCTCGCCGATGAGTCATCGCAGGAACCGGCGCCGCCGGTCGCGGCCCCGCAGCCGGCTACGGTCCAGCAGCCCCCCGACCAGACCGACCTCGCGATATCGCCGCCGGCGGGCGACTCGGTCGACCAGGAATCCGTGCCGCCGGTATCGCTGCGCACCTCGGTCGCCCGCGATGCGCCGGGCGGCGCATCGACCTCAGCCGCGGTCGCCGCGTCGGTCGCGATGCAGGACTTCAAGTTCAGTCCGAAGACGGTGACGATCGACGTCGGCGAATCGATCAAATGGACGAACAAGGGCGAGGCCGAGGAGGGCCACACCGCGACCGGCGACACGTTCGACTCGGGCGTGCTGAAGCAGGGACAGACCTTCACCCACAAGTTCTCGGCGGCCGGCACCTTCGACTACATCTGCACCCTGCACTCGATCATGAAGGGCACCATCGTGGTCAGGGCAAGCGGCGGAGGCGATGGCGGAGGATCGAACGACGGCGACGGTCCGGGCCGCGGATCGGGGAACGACGGCGGCTCGGGTGACAGCGGGGGCTCCGGTGCAGGCGGGGGCTCCGGTGACAGCGGAGACTTCTTCGACCCGGGCGCAAGCGGCACCGCCGGCTCGCTGCCGAGCACCGGGCAGGAGCTCGGGGGACTGGCGATCGCAGGCATCGACCTGCTGCTCGCCGGTACGCTGCTGCTGCTGCGGGCTCGCCTCTCAGGGGTGCGCTGAGGTGCCCTCGGGAGCGGCCCAGATCGCCCGCCTCTCTCTGATCGCCCTGCTTGCCGGAATGGCGTTGGCGGCCTGCGGCTCGTCACCCAGCTCCGAGGCGGCACGCTGGAAGCCGCGGCCCACGACCTCCCCCTGGCAGTGGCAGCTTCAGGGCAAGATCGACATCTCGGTGAAGGCGCCGGTCTACGAGGTCGACGGGTTCGACGTCGGCAAGCGGGTCGTCGCTCGCCTCCACGCCAAGGGCCGCAAGGTGATCTGCTACCTCGACGTCGGCTCCTGGGAGCGCTACCGCCCCGACCGCGCCGCCTTCCCCAAGCAGGTGATCGGCAGGAAATACGAGGGCTATCCGGATGAGCGCTGGCTCGACATCCGGCGGATCGACCTCCTGGCGAAGCCGCTGAAGGCGCGCTTCGACCTCTGCGCGCGAAAGGGCTTCGACGCGGTCGAGCCCGACAACGACAACGGCTTCACCAACCGCACCGGCTTCCCGCTGACCGGGGCCGACCAGCTCCGCTTCAACCGCTGGGTCGCGAAGCAGGTTCACAGGCGGGGACTGGCGGTGGCGCTGAAGAACGACCCCGAGCAGGCTCCGAAGCTGTCCCGGGTCTTCGACTTCGCCGTGGTCGAGCAATGCTTCCAGTACCACGAGTGCGGACGCTTCTCGCCGTTCGTGAAGCGGGGCAAGGCGGTGTTCGAGGCCGAGTACGAGATCGCACCGGCGAAGTTCTGCGACCGGGCGGTGGCGCTGCGCTTCAGCGCGATCCGCAAGAGCTACGACCTCTTCGCCAGGCCCTGGATCCCGTGCCGCTGAGCGCCCCGCCCGACTAGGATGGCGCCACCCCCAAGGAGGAGAGCGCGTGGCCGACACACCTGAGCTCGACGTCCTGCTACAGACCGAGCAGACCTTCCCCCCGCCGCCGGAGTTCGCGGCGCAGGCAAACGCCTCGGATCCGGGCATCTATGACCGCGCCGACGCCGATCCGGAGACCTGGTGGGCGTCCTGGGCGGAGAAGCTGGAATGGAT
>JBBRHQ010000201.1:0-5425 GCA_038222365.1 Solirubrobacterales bacterium | reverse complement strand
GGAGCCTTCTTTCCAGCCATCAGTCCGCTCCCCGGCGTACGGCCTGCTTCACCGCGTCGTACTTCTTACCGGTGAGCGCAGCGATCTCGCTGGCCTGGACCCCACTCCCGCGTTGACACTCACCTAGGCTGAATCCGGACGCCCGAGGAGGGGCGTAGCCCCGACGAAGGGCGTCCGGCGCTCCGCCCAGGATGGCCGCTCGACCAAAGGAGATCGAGTTGGCAGAGCAACGCAAGTACCGCAGGCTGAGTGCCCAGCGCAAGCTGGAGATCGTCCTCGCCGGCCTCAGGGGCGATCGGTCCGTCAAGAACGTCTGCCGCGAGGCAGATATCTCAGAGGCCCTCTACTACTCCTGGCGCGACAAACTGCTGGAGGGTGGCAAGGCGACCCTCGCCGGCAAGGACGAGCACGCCAGCGAGAAGGAGCTTCGCAAGCGGGTCCGCGAGTTGGAGCGAGCGCTGGGCAAGAAGACCTACGAGCTCGAGATCGCGGGGGAAGCATTGCGGGGCTGGGAGTGAGAGAGCGCGTCGCCCGGTCCCGCCAGCTGGTCGCACGGGGGCGAAAGCCCGCCGTGGTGGCGCGCGTCATGCGGATCTCCCGCCAGGCGATCTACCGAACGCCGAAGCGAAGGACCGACCCCGGGCCGAGACCCGTCTCGGGGTCGGTCGACGAAGCGATCGTCAAGGTCGCAAGACAAAACCCGACCGACGGCACCCGCATGGTCGCCGCCCTGACCAGCAGGGAGATCGACAGACCGATCTCCCGCAAGCGCGCCCAGCGGGTGATGCGCCAAGAGCGCCTGCTCCAGTGCCACCGACCGCTTCACCGCAGAAAGCGCCCGGGTTACTTTCGGGTCACCCGACCCGACCAGCTCTGGCACATGGACATGACCAGCGTCTGAGGCGCGAAAAGCGACACCCAGGGCGCGGAGTGTCGCTCTCCAGGCGTCGCTTACTCAACGCTCGCGCTCGGCGCCGACTCGTTCGGCGTCGCTGAACCGCTCGGCCAACGAGCGATCCTTTTGCGGGCGGTCGGTTGCGTGCGTCGCGAGCGACAAAGCTCGATCCCGTTTGAACGTTGTTAGAACTCCGCCGTACTCAGACTGCGGTCAAACGCCAAAATCCGCATATACACGCGGCTCAGAACCCCAGCGCGAACTTCGCGTCCTCGGTCATCATCTCCGGGGACCAGGCGGGATCGAAGACCATCTTCGGGTGGACGCCGGTGACGCCCTCGAGGCCGCCGACGAACTCCTTCATCTGCTCGGAGACCTGGGGGCCGATCGGGCAGGCGGGGGTGGTCAGGGTGAAGGTGACGTAGACGTCGGAGTTCTCGATCTCGACGTCGTAGACGAGGCCGAGGGAGACGAAGTCGAGCCCCAGCTCGGGGTCGATCACTTCCTCGAGCGCCTCCATCACGTCGTCTTCTTCCACCGTCGCTGCTTCGTTCTCGGCCATGCCGACATGGTACCCGTGGCGTCGAATCGGCTTCTCTAGGCTTCCCGGCGTGGCGATCTTCCTGATCCTGATCTTCATCGTCGTGCCGATCGCCGAGCTCTACGTGATCATCAAGGTCGGCGGGGCGATCGGCGTGCTTCCGACCCTGGCGATCCTCCTCGCCGATGCCCTGCTCGGCTCCCTCCTGCTGCGCCATCAGGGCCGCTCCGCCTGGCGGCGCTTCAACAAGGCGCTGGAGGAGCGCCGCTTTCCCGGGCGCGAGGTCGCCGACGGCGTCGCGATCACGATCGGGGCGACGTTGCTGCTCACCCCCGGATTCATCACCGACGTCTTCGGGCTGATCCTGCCGATCCCGCCGAGCAGGGCGATCGTCCGCAGGCTCGGGTGGTCGCTGATCGGCTGGCGCTACAAGGTGGTCGGAGGCGCCGCCGGCTGGGGCTATGAGCGGATGCGCCGCGGGCCCGGAGAGGATCCCTCGGGGTCCGCCGGAAGCGGCCCGGCTCGGCGCCCCGGGAACGCCTACGACTTCGAGGGGACCGCCGAGGAGGTGCCGTCGAACGGCACCGCCCCCACCCCGGGGGAGCGCGAGGAGGGCGGCGAAGGGGAGCGACCGGCGCTCCCGCCGAAGTGAGCGGCTTCGACCTCCTCGATCCCGACCGCGGGGTCTTCGTCAGCGCTCACGAGGGCCGGGCAGCGGTGGTTTTCGACGGCTCGGACCTGCTCGCCGCCGACCTCGCCGAAGGCTCCCTCGGCGAGGAGCTGCGCTCGCTGCGCTTCGGCGACGGGGTCGGCTTGAAGGTCGAGATCGAGAGCTCTGGCCCCACCGCCGAGCTCAGCGGGGATCGCCTGCCCGAGGAGACGGTGACCCGCGCCCACGCCACGGGCTCCCTGCACCGCGGCGGCGAGGAAACCGCTCTTGCTTGCCCCGCCGTCGAGGTCGGCTCGACCCCGAGGGTGACCGGGCAGACCACCCGCGCGATCGCGGTTTTACTGGCCGACGGCGGACTGCTGGCGCTGTCGGCGGTCTCCGCGCCCGGCGCCGAGGGCCACGGCGCCGAGGAGATCGTCGCCGTGCTGGCCGAGCCGGAGCACCCGGCCGACTCCGAGGACCCCGACGCCGAGGCCGACGCTCCGAAGGGAGGTCGTTCCGCCGAAACCCTGCTGTCGACCGAGTACGACGCCGAGGGCCGGCAACGACGGGCGACCCTGGAGCTCTCCCCGCCGGGCGAGGGCGGCGAGCCTCCCCTGCGCGGCGCCGGAACGCTGATCTGCGGCGCCACCCTCGAGGTCGAAGGAGCGCGGATCGACACCGCCTTCTTTCGCTGGTCGATCGATGGTCGCCCCGGGCTCGGCCGCTACGAGATCATCAGACCGCGATGAGCGTGGTCGCGATCGTCTCGGACTTCGGCGGCGTGCTGACCACGCCCCTGGTGCAGTCCTTCGCGACGGTGCAGGATCGCACCGGCATCCCGATGGAGTCCCTCGGCCTCGCAATGGGGCGGATCGCCGAGCGCGACGGGCGCCATCCGCTGTTCGAGCTGGAGACCGGCCGGGTCCGTGAGGTGGACTTCCTCGAGGCGCTCGCCGATGAGCTCGAGCGCGATCTCGGGCACCGCCCCGAGATGCACCGCTTCAGCGAGATCTACTTCGAGGCCCTCGAGCCCAACTGGCCGATGATCGAGCTGATGCGCGAGCTGGGCGCGAAGGGCCGCACGATGGCGATGTTGACCAACAACGTCCGCGAATGGGAGCCCCGCTGGCGCACGATGCTGCCGGTGGACGAGATCTTCGAGACCGTGGTCGATTCCGCCTTCGTCGGCTGCCGCAAGCCCGACCCCGAGATCTACAGGATCACCTTGGAGCGGATCGGCCTCGAGGCCGCCGACTGCCTCTTCGTCGACGACGTCGCCGAGAACTGTGCCACTGCCCGTGAGCTGGGGATGGCCGCTGTCCACTTTCAGCACAACGACCAGGCGATCCCCGAAGTCCGCGCCGCGCTCGACTAACGACGCTGCCTCAGTTGTCGGAGCCGGCCCTGTCCCACACGTAGAGATCCACGGCCTCAACCGCCAGCTCCATCAGCCTCGGCGGGGAGAGCCATTCGAGGACCGTCTCCAGGGCGCGCTCCTCTGTGACCCCGGCGTCGACGGCGTCCTCTCCGCGGAAGCCGGCGGCGAGCTTCAGCGCCTCGCGGCGGTTCTCGCCGAGCGAGCCGAAGGCGCCCATCAGGAAATCGCGGTTGGGGACCGGGTGGGCGACGTCGAGCGAGCCGTGCCAGGCCGCCAGCATCGAGAGGTCGTGCTCGTCGAGCTCGGCCAGGGCCTTGGCGTAGTGGACCTCCAGCTCGTCGTCGGGGATCTCATCGACCCAGGCTCGCACCGCCTCGCCGAGCAGCTGGCGACGAGCCTCGCGGCCGATCGAGTCGGCGATTGCGCGGATCGCATCTGCTGGGTCGACGAAGCAAAGGGCCATCTGGCGAGATCCCGTCTCTCGGGGTCGATCGGTCCCGGCCAAGATAGAGGCGCCATACGACGCCAAAGGTGTGCGGCGATCGACCCAGTTTGCGGCACCGCGGAAGGCAAATCGGGCAGCAAGGGCGGGTCGGCGTCAGCCTTGGGGCGCCGGATCCGACCATAAGCTCAGTGGTGAGCACCGATGCCGCTTAATCTGATCCACGGACCGCCCAATTCGGGCCGCGCCGGAATCGTCCGCCGCCAGTTCACCGAGGAGCTGGCCCGCTCGCCGGTGGCGGTCCTGCCCACCCTCGACGACGTCTTCGCCTTCGAGCGGGAGCTATGCCGGGAGGAAGGCGCGCTGCTCGGCGGCGCCGTTCAGACCTTCGACGGGCTCTTCGAGGAGGTCGCCGCTGCGGCGGGCGCGCCCTGCCCGCCGCGGATCCGCCGCGACCAGAGCGAGCGCCTGCTGAGGGTCGCCGCCGCCCGCGTCAAGCCGCGAATCCTGGCCCGCTCCGCCGCGCGGCCGGGCTTCGCCGCCGCCGCCGCCGACCTGGTGGCCGAGCTCCAGGCGGCAATGCTCGACCCGGCATCGGTCGAGGCCGCCGCCTCGAGCCTCGAGGATTCCGCCTATCTGGGGGAGCTGGCCGCGATCTATCGCGCCTACTCCGAGTTGCGGGACTCCCGCGGCCTCGGGGACCGTCACCTGCTGGCCTGGGCGGCGATCGCCGCCCTCCGGGAGGATCCCGACTCCTGGAAGGCCCGCCCGGTCTTCCTCTACGGCTTCGACGACCTGACCAGGGAGCAGCTGGAGCTGGTGGCGGTTCTTTCCGGCGCCGCACCGATCACCGTCGCCCTCAGCTACGAGGATCGCCCGGCGCTGGCGGCGCGGGCAACCCTGCTCGCGGAGCTGCGCGAGATCGGGGCGGCTTCCGAGCAGACGACCGAGCCCGACCCCGGCAATACCGATAGCCCGATGCTCTACGAGATCGAGCGGGGGTTCGGCAACCGCGACCCGGCGCCGGTGGGTCCCGACGGCAGCCTGGTGATGCTCCGCTGCGCCGGGGAGCGCCCCGAGGCCGAGGCAATCGGGGCAGAGGTCGCCCGCCTCCTGGCCGCAGGTGAGGAGCCCGACGGGATCGCCATTGCGGTCCGCGACCCGGCCCGGCGCGGGCGCCTTTTCCGCGAGGTGCTCGAGCCCTTCGGAATACCGGTCGCGCTCGAGGCCGACGTCCCGGTTTCCGAGACGGCGACCGGAACCGCCCTGCTGGCGCTGCTGCGGGCCGCGTTCACCAGCCGCTCCGCAGCCGACCTGCTCGCCCACCTTCGCGCTCCCCGCAGGGGGAGTCCCGGCGACGTCGACTGGCTCGAGCGGGAGATCCTGCGCAGGCGCCTGCGCAGCGCCGATCAGGCCGCCCCGGCCTGGGAGGTGAAATAAGGTCGCGAGCACGGCGATCTCGAGAGGCATCGCTCCGCAGCGAGCGATTCCCCGAAACAGATCGCCCAGGTCTCAGA
>JBBRHQ010000200.1:0-5442 GCA_038222365.1 Solirubrobacterales bacterium | reverse complement strand
GGAATTTGCTCGCCGGCCAGGCCGTCGGGATAACCCCCACCGTCGATCCGCGCGGGGGTCGCGCGGCCCACAGCCCCCCCCCGCCCCCGGGCCGGCACCGCGCCGCGGCTTCGCTCGCCGACCACCGTGTGGCGACGCCTGATCTCCCACTCCGTCTCGCTCAGCGGCCCGGGCTTACGAAGGATCGAGTCGGGCATCGCCATCTTGCCGATGTCGTGCAGCTCGGCGGCGCGGACCACGACGTCGCGCTCCTCGTTGTCGAGCCCCAGCTCGTCGCCGACCAGCTGGGCGAGCCGGGCGACCGCGTGCAGATGTTCGTCGAGGGTTGGCTCGCGCTCGGAGAGGATGCTGAGCAGCACCGCCCGCGCCTCGCGGGTGACCGAGCCCGGCCTGCCCTGCTTGTGCGCGTACATCCGCTGATCGGCCATGTGCAACGCCTGGGGCGCGGTCTCGGCGTCGCGCCCCAGGGCGACGGTGCCGAAGGAGGGACGGACCGAGAACCCGCTGCCGCTGTCGGAGAGCGCTTCGCAGGCGCCGGCGACGATCGCCTGCTCCTTTAAGTCGTCGGTGCGGACGATCGCGCAGAATTCGTCGCCGCCGATCCGGTAGGCCTCGCCGTGAGCGGAGACGGTGGCGCTGAGGTTGGCCCCCAGCCGCGCCAGCAGGGTGTCCCCGGCCGGGTGGCCGAAGGTGTCGTTGTAGCGCTTGAAGCCGTCGAGGTCGAAGAGGATCAGGCTGCGCAGCCCGCCCCCCCTCACCTCCTCCATGCTCCGCTCGAGGTCCGCCATCAGCTTGCGGCGGTTGCCGAGGCCGGTGAGACCGTCGGAGAGGGCGTCGTGCTGGCGAGCCTCGAGCAAACGCTGGTTGTCGCGGAAGGCGAGCGCGGTGCGAAGCACGACCATGGCGATCGTCGCCGCGGCGAGCAGCACCGCGACCGGGCTGATCGCGGTGAAGGCGGCGACGCAGAGCAGTCCGAGGGCGAGGACGGCCGCGAGCAGCGGGGCGATCACCTGTCGGGCGTCGTCGGCGCGGCGGGTGACCACCGATCTGATCGGGAACCAGGTCGCCAGCCCGAGCAGCAGTGCCGAGGAGACATAGAGGGTGTCCACCAGGCTGCCGCGCTCGAAGCTGCCGCCGTTCGTCGCCTGCACGAGGGCGATGTTGCCCACCGTGTTGACGACGATCCCCGCAGAGATCAGCGCCCAGCAGCGTCCGGGGCGCCAGCCGGTGAGGGCGATGCTGACGACGACCAGGGCGAGGATCGCCAGGTCGGCGAGGAGGAAGACGGCGGGAGGCCCGGACTGGGCGATCGAGCCGCCCGAGGAAACCGGAAACAGCAGGCTGGCGGCGATCGAGGAGATCGCCAGACCGCCGATCAGCCCGTCCAGCGCCAGCCCCTTGTGGAATCCGTCGATCCGCTCGCGGGCGAGCAGCACCAGGGTGACGCTCGCCAGGGCGAAGCTGAGCAGCAGCAGCCCCTGGGTGAGCACCGGGTAGGAGGCGGTCGGGTCGGGCTCGAGAGCCCGGAAGGAGATCTCCGCAGCAAGCCAGACGGCGACTCCCGCGGCGGCGGTTCCCCAGGGCAGCGCCCTACCGCCGCCGCGGCGCTCACGGTTGGCGCGCAAAAGGCAGCTGAGCGTGGCGAGGGCGAACAGCGAGCAGTAGATCCAGTCGGCGATTGCGGTGTCGTTGCCCGGGGCGGCGACGGTCGCCGCGTGGGCGGCGTGAACCGCGAGGCCGGCGACCGCGAGACCGAGGAAGGCTGCTGCGGCACGTGGGTGGGAAGGCAGGGATATTCGGGCCACGCCGTTTCATCGGTTCGGGCGGTTGCGGGCTTGAGCATTAGCCGCGAGCCTGCGAGAGTCGGCATCATCGGAGCCATCGACGAGCACCGGACAGCCGGCGGAGGAGGAGATATGGAAGCCAGCGTCACCAGGAGCGCCGCCGGCCCCGACCTGCCGCCGGTCGAGCACACGATCGCCGATATTGCCGCCCGCGCCGCCGCCAGCTTCAGCGGGGAGACGGCGCTCCGTCACAAGGTCGCGGAGGGCGAGTGGCGCGAGGTCAGCTACGACGAGGTGGGGACGATCGTGCGCGAGATAGCCCTCGGCCTGATCGACCTCGGGGTCGAGCCCGGAGAACGGGTCTGCATTCTGGCCGACACCTCTCCCGAGTGGACCTACGCGTGCTTCGCGGTCTCTGCTGCGGGGGCGGTTGTCGTCCCGGTCTATCCGACAAACTCCTCGAAGGAGTGCGAGTGGGTCGCCGGCAACTCCGGCGCGGTCGTGGCGATCTGCGAGAACGCCGCCCAGCTCGCCAAGCTCAAAGAGGTTCGCGACCGGCTGCCGGAGCTGCGCCACCTGGTCGGCTTCAGCGATGCTGAGATCACCCTCGATGGACTGCGCGAGCGCGGCCGGGGCGCAAACGCGGCCGAGCTCGCTCGTCGCGCCGAGGGCACCGACCTCGCCGACCCGTGCGTGTTCATCTACACCTCGGGGACCACGGGACCTCCGAAGGGCTGCGTCCTCACCCACCTCAACTGCGCCTCGCTCGGGCCGATGATCGGCGAGCTCGAGTTCATCGGCGACGACGAAATCTCCTACCTCTTCCTGCCGTTGGCCCACGTCTTCGCCCAGACGGTCCAGGTCGGCTCGTTCGAGGTCGGCGCGACGATCGTTTACTTCGGCGGCGACACAAAGGCGGTGATTCCCGAGCTGTCCGAGACCCGTCCGACCTACTTTCCCTCGGTGCCGCGGATCTTCGAGAAGCTCTACACACTGGTCACCTCGCAGGCCGAGCCGGGTCAGATCGAGGGCGCCGTGAAGGTCGGGTTGCGGGTGCGGGAGCTGGAGGAGGCGGGCGAGGAGGTGCCCGAGGACCTGCGCGCTGCCTACGAGCAGGCCGACGAGGCACTGTTCTCCAAGGTGCGGGCGATCTTCGGCGGCAAGGTCCACCGGGCGGTCAGCGGGGCCGCCCCGATCGCCCCCGAGATCCTCAGCTTCTTTCTGGCCAGCGGCGTCCCCGTGCTCGAGGGCTACGGGCTGACCGAGACGAACGGGGTGGGCACGGTCAACCGGCTCGACGCCCACCGGGTCGGCACCGTCGGGCAGCCGATGCCAGGGGTCGAGATCAGGGTCGCCGACGATGGCGAGGTGCTGATGCGGGGGCCGAACGTGTTTCGCGAGTACTGGGGCAACCCGGAGGCGACGGCCGAGGCCAAGGACGAGGACGGCTGGTTCCACACCGGCGACCTCGGCAGCCTCGACGAGGACGGCTATTTGCGAATCACCGGACGCAAGAAGGACATCATCATCACCGCGGGCGGCAAGAACCTCACCCCAGCCAACATCGAGAACGACCTGAAGCAGTCGCGCTGGATCTCACAGGCGATCATGCACGGCGACCGCCGACCGTTCCCGACCGCGCTGATCACCCTCGACGAGGAGGAGATCCTGCCCTGGGCCGAGGAGCAGGGCCTGCCGGCGACCGTACCCGAGCTGGCCACCGAGGAGCGGGTGATCGAGCTGATCCAGGCCGAGCTCGATCGCGCCAACTCCAACTACGCCGGGGTCGAGCAGATCAAGAAGTTCTTCATTCTCGAGCAGGACCTCTCGCAGGAGTCAGGCGAGCTGACCCCGACCCTGAAGGTGAAGCGCAACGTGATCAACGAGCGCTACTCAGAGCGCTTCGAAGAGCTCTACGGCTAGCGGACCGGTCCGCGCTCGAAGACGTCGAAGTCGACGCCGGAATCCCCTCTGGTGAACCTCCCCTGCGAGGAGAACGCGATCCAGCGGCCGTCGGCCGAGAGCGCCGGCAGCTGGTGTGAGTAGCCGTCCACCTGCCTGTGCTTCGTGGTGATGCTCGCCCTGATCGTCCTCTTCGATCTGCGGTCGCGGATGTACACGTCTCGGTAGACGTTGCTGGTGTCGGAGGGCACCAGCCGGCCGTAGGCCTCGAAGGCGATCCGCTGCCCGTTGGCGGAGATCGCCGCCGGCGCGTCGACGCCGCTGTTGTCGGGAGACTCCTCGCCGTTCGACTTCAGGCTGACCCGGGAGACCCCACCGGTCGCCAAATTCTTGACGTAGACGTCGTAGCGGTTATTGGTATCGCCCGGGACGAGCGCGCCCGCATAGTCGGCGCTGAAGGCGACGAATCGGCCGTTGCCGGAGACCGCCGGGAACTTGTTGGTCTGGTTGTTGGTTGGCTCGGCCTCCGTGCCGTCGGCCTTGAGGCTGACCCGGACCGTGGTGCCCTGCTTGACATTCCGGGCGTAGACATCAGCGTCGCCGAACAAGCCGTAGTCGCCCTGCGGGGTCATCGGGCTGTCGGTGGACTCGTAGGCGATCAGGTTGCCGTCGGCCGAGATGCTCGGCTCCTCGCTGGCCCCGAAGCCGTAGATGTCCATCGTCGATTGGGTGCCGTCGGAGCGAATGTCGACCCGAATCGTCTTCCCCGTCTTCATGTCGTGGCGGAAGACGTCGGAGATCCCGTTGGTGTCGCCGCCGACGAACGGCCCGTCCGAGTCGAAGGCGACGAAGCGGCCGTTGGCGGAGATCGCCGGGTGGAGGCTGTCGTAGGGGAGCTCGGAACCGTCCGAGCGGACACTGGCGCGCCTCACCTTGCCGGTTTTCATGTCCTTGACGTAGATGTCGTCCTTGCCGTTGCCGTCCCCCGGGACGAAGGCACCCTCGGCGTGGAAGGCGACGTAGCGTCCGCCGCCCGAGATCGAGGAGTCATTGGCACCGCCTCCGGGCACCTGCTTGCCATTCGACTTGAGGCTCGCCCGCCGCGTCTTGCCGGTCCTGCGATCGTGGCGAAAGACGTCCTCGCTGCCGGGGGAGTCGCCCTTGGTGAATCTGCCGGTCGCCTCGAATGTCACGTAGCGGCCGTTGCCCGATACCGCACCGAAGTCGTTGTCGGAATTGGCCTCGGAGCCGTTGGAGCGGACCGAGACCCGCTTGGTCGTCGTCTTCGGCTTGTGCGGCTTCGCCGGGGCGATCGAGGCGAGCCCGGCGAGGACCGCGATGAGCGCGACGGCGCCCCCAACGGTGAGCTTCACCCTCCCCCGATTTTGAGTATCCCCGCGCATCTGGCCTTCTCCTCAAAAGAGGGTAACCCATCTCAGAAGTGCCGGGGAGCATGAAAGATTTGCGCACGCGGTCGGGTTCTTGCGAGTGGACCCGTCCGGAGTGGAAGGGAGGAGGAATGCGGAACGCCAGCCGTGCCCCTGTCGGCATCGTCATTGCATTCGTCGCGGTCGTTGCAGTAAGCGGCTGCGGCTCGGGCGACGACGGCCGGCAGTCCCTCGACGAGCTGGCCGGCTCCGCCGGCGACATCTGCCAGCAAGGGGAGAAGAAGGCGGATGCGTATGCGGATGGCTGGGACTTCGGCGCGCCCAGGGACGCCTCCTCGGCCGAATTCTACGTCGAGCAGCAGCGAAAG
>JBBRHQ010000199.1:0-5446 GCA_038222365.1 Solirubrobacterales bacterium | reverse complement strand
GGTCGGGATAGCGTCGGATCGGCGAGGTGAAGTGGCAGTAGGCGTCGCTGGCGAGGCCGGCGTGCCCGAGGTTGCGATCGCTGTAGTGGGCCGGTTTGAGGGCGCGGAGCACCAGGGATGTATACGCCGAGCGCCCGTGCCCGCGCCGGGCGGCCTCGGCGGCGACCATGCGGCTCGCCTCGCCGGCGAGCCGAGCGGCCTCCCGCGGGGCCAGCCGCTCCGGCAACGGCGGCGTCGGCAGATCGAGCGAGGCGAGCTGGGAGACCATGAACTCGACCCGCTGCGGATCGGGCTGCTCGTGCACCCGGTAGAGCGCCGGGACGCGGCGCTTCTCGAGCAGGGCGGCGACCTGCTCGTTGGCGAGGATCATCAGGCGCTCGATCAAACGGTGCGCCTCCGTCTGCTCGACCCCCCGGCCGGCGACGACGTTGCCCTCGGCGTCGAACTCGAACTCTGGCTCGCGAGAGTCGACTTCGAGCTCCGCGCCGGCGCGCGTCGCGCCCAGCCCGGCGGCCGCCGTTCGGGCGAGCGCCAGGGGTTCGGCAACCTCGGCGGGTGCGCTCTCGTGCCCGGCGAAGACCCGGTCGAGGTCGTCGTAGTCGAGGCGGGCGTCGGAGCGGATCACGCTGCGGTAGAAGCGCGCCGAGCGGGGCCTCGAGTCCGGACCGAGCTCGACCTCGGTGGTCACCGCGAGGCGCTCGACACCGGGGGCCAGGCTGCAGGCCCCATCGCTCAGCACCGCGGGCAGCATCGGCTCGACCGTGCCCGGCACGTAGGTGCTGTTCGCCCTTTCCGCCGCCTCACGGTCGAGTTCGCCGCCGGGCCGCAGGTGCGCGGCGACGTCGGCGATGTGGATCCAGAGTCGCACCCCGTCCGCCTCCTGCACAGCGGAAACGGCGTCGTCGAAGTCCCTGGCCGAGGCCGGATCGACGGTGAAGGTCGCCAGCCCGGTCAGGTCGCGACGCGGGCCGGGGTCGGCGCCGACCTTGTCCACGACCTCGTGGGCTTCCTGCTCGAGGCGGGCGGCGAACCCGCGTCCGGGCCCACGCTCCCAGAGCAGGGCGGCGGAGACGTCGCGGGCCACCGAGGCGGAGCCGAGCTCGCGCAGCACCCGCGCCCTGGTCGGGCCGAACTCGACCAGGGCGATCCGCCCACCCAGGTTGCGGCCATCCCGCCCGAGCGGGATCTGCGGGCCGCGCTCGAACAGCGGAACCGCGGCGGAGAAGCGGCCGCGGCGCTCGATCTCGGCGACGTGCGAACCGCGAAAGGAGCGCGACCCACCTGCTCTTCGTGGTCGCTCGCTCAACCCTGCGCCCGTGCGGCCTGGCGCGGCACGAGTCCCCCGAGCACGTCCAGCGCCCGCTGCAGACCTTCGTCGGGCCGGGTCCGGGGGTCGTCGAGCGCCCTCGTGTCGGGCTTGATCCCCTTGCCGGCCAGGGAGATGCCGTCGGCGGTGAAGAACTCGCCGATCGTCAGGTCGAGCGCCCCCCCGTTGGAGAGGTCGATCACCTGCTGGAAGACGCCCTTGCCGAAAGAGCGGGTCCCGACAACGCTGGCGTCGCCGTCGTCGGCCAGGGCCGATGCGAGGATCTCCGCCGCCGAGGCGGTGTCGCGATTGATCAGGACGACCAGCGGGCGAGGCGGGAGGTTACCGCCGACCGTCTTGTAGACGGTGGCCCCCTGGGTCCGCGACCTGGTCGAGACGACGACCTCGCCCTTCGGCAGGAAGACGCTCGCGGTCAGCACTCCCTCCTTCAGCAACCCGCCGCCGTTGCCGCGCAGGTCGAGGACGATCCCCTCGGCGCCACGCTGCTCGACCTTGCGGACCGCGCGGCGGAGAAACTCGTGGGCGCCCTCGGTGAACCCGAGCAGCGCGACGTAACCGAGCTTGTGGCCGCCGGATTCGATCATCCGGCTGGTGGTGATCGGCAGCGCGATCTGTTCGCGGGTGAGGCGGATCGATCGGGTCCGCCTTTGCGAGGGGCGCAGCACGCCGATCCTCACCTCGGACCCCTCGGGCCCCTTGATCTTCGCGGTGGCTATGTCGGCGTCCTCGCCGGCGATCGAGTGCCCGTTGACGGAGACGATCAGATCGCCGACCGCGATCCCCGCCCTCGAGGCGGGCGTCCTCGGGAAGACCCGGCCCACCCGCAGACCGCGCTTCACCTCGCTGACGCTGAGCCCGACGCCGGAGAAGCGGCCGCTGATCGACTCGTTGAAGCGGGCCAGGTTCTCGGGGGAGAAGTAGTGCGAGAAGCGGTCGCTGAAGCGGCGCCTGATCGAGCGGACCATGCCGTCCAGAGAGGCGTTGCCGAGCTGGCGCGAGCCGACCCGGCGGAAGTAGTTGTCCTCGATCACCGAGACCGCCTCGGCGTTCAGCGCCGTGGTGTCCTCGACCAGGGCGTCGCGCAGCGGCGGCGGCAGCTCCGAGGGGTGTCCCCCCAGCCAGATCCCGGCGCAGACGGCGACGATCAGCGCGGCGGCGAGCGCCGCCACCCGGCCGATGCTCACGAGGCCGTCAGACCCTGAGGAAGCGTCGCAGCGTTATCCCCGAGCCGAGCGCCGAGACGAGCACCGCGGACCCGAACAGGATCGCGATCAGAAGTCCGAAGGAGATCGTGTTCTGCGCAGCGACCAGGGCGAAGCTGTCGGAGAGAGGATCGACGATCGTCACCTTGCCCACCCACAGCACAAGTATGGCGATCGCGCCGCCGGCGAACCCCACTGCGACTCCCTCGATCATGAACGGCCAGCGGATGAACCAGCGGGTCGCGCCGACCAGCCGCATCACCTCGACCTCGCGGCGGCGAGTGTAGATCGAGAGCCGGATCGTGTTGCCGACCAGCATCAGCGAGGCGATCACCAGCAGCGCCGTGAGGATGGTCAGGACCAGCTTCAGGGCTCCAGTCACCTGCTCGATCTTGCCGGCCTCCTCGCGGGAGTCCTTGACCGTGTCGATGATCGGGCTGATCGTCGTCGGCTTGCCGCTCGGACCCGGCGGGGTGATCGCCGTGCGGATCGACTCCAGCTGCGCCGCGTCGTCGGGCTTCACGTTGAAGGAGGCCGGGAGCGGATTGGAGTTGAGCTCGGAGAGCACGTTGGGGTCCTTGAGGCGGCCCTTGAGGATCTTCAGCGCCTCCGGCTTGGAGACGTAGGAGACCGACTTGACGTGCGAGAGACCGGCCAGCTTGCCCTTCAGCGCGTCCGTCTCGGTCTTGGTGGCGTCGTCGTAGAGGAAGACCTTCAGCTCGAGCTGGCTGCGGACCTCCTGGCTCTTGCCCTGGGTCGTCTGGAAGACGGGGATCAGGACGCCGAGCAGGATCACGGTGACCACCGTGGTGACGATCGCCGCGACGCTGGGAGCGGCGTTGCGGCGCAGCGCCCGGAAGGCCTCTTGGATGAAAAACCAAAACCTCGACACGTCAGCTCACCAGTCGATCCGCTCGTCGCCGTGGCCGTGGCCGTTGGTCTGGCCCTCGACCCCCACGCCCATCTCGGCCCGCATTCGGACTCCGAACTCGGTGGTCGACTCCTCGGTGTAGCCGCCGGTGGACTCGTCGCGCACGACGCGTCCCTCATAGAGCTCGATCACCCGGCGGCGCATCTTGTCGACCATCTCGCGGTCGTGGGTGACGACCACCACCGTGGTCCCGGTGCGGTTGATCCGGTAGAGCAGCTGCATGATCCCGATCGAGGTCACCGGGTCGAGGTTCCCGCTGGGCTCGTCGGCGAGAAGCAGTGGCGGATGGTTGACGAAGGCGCGGGCGATCGAGACGCGCTGCTGCTCCC
Source organism: Solirubrobacterales bacterium (assembly GCA_038222365.1). GTDB lineage: Bacteria > Actinomycetota > Thermoleophilia > Solirubrobacterales > 70-9 > JBBRHQ01. The sequence goes on along the minus strand of JBBRHQ010000199.1, from coordinate 1,657 downwards.
CGCCGGAGAGCTGGTCGGGGTAGTTGTGGAGCTTGGTGGAGAGCCCGACCAGGCGCAGCGTCTCCGGGACCTTCTCGCGGATCTCCGCGCGGCCGGCGCCGATCACCTGCAGCGCGTAGGCGACGTTGTCGTAGACGTTTCGGTTCGGCAGCAGCTTGAAGTCCTGAAAGACGGTGCCGATGTTGCGCCGCAGCTGCGGGATCTTCTTCTCCGAAAGGCTGCCGATGTCGCGACCGGCGATCCTCACCGTTCCCTCGGTGGGTGCGAGCTCGCGGATCAGCAGCTTGATCAGGGTCGACTTGCCGCACCCGGTGGGGCCGACGAGGAAGAGGAACTCGCCCCGGTTCAGCGCCAGCGAGACCCGCTCGAGCGCCAGGTGGCCTCCGGGATAGACCTTGGTCACGTCCTCCAGCTCGATGATCGGCGCCCCGCCCCTGCGGGGGCGTATCGGCGCAGCCTCCTGCGCCTTCTTCTTGGCTCGCTTTGTGCGTCTTCCCATGCTCGCGCTCTGTTCTCCGGTACGGGTGTTACTCCTTCGAGGCCCGAGTCACCGCAAGGACTCGCCCGTTTTGGAGTGAGCGGTATGTTAGCTGAGTGTGTGTAAACGCTTATTGACGCTGGGCGCGGCCGGACCCCGCGCCGCGCCCCGGGCGAGCCCGGGCTCGCATCGCCCCCACCCGCCGTAGGCTGCGCCGGTGTTCCCCCCTGTAGTAGGTCTGCTGCTGGCAGGATCGGCGACGGCTCTGGCAACCGGGATTGGCGCGATCCCCGTTTTCTTCCTCGGTGGGCGGGCGCAGACGCTGCGGCCGCTTCTGCTCGGTGTCGCGGCTGGCGTCATGGGTGTGACTTCGATCGTCGGCCTGATCCTGCCCGGCCTCGAGCAGGGCTCAGCGGTATCGTCGCTGCCGGCGTTCTCCTCGGAGTGGGCTTTCTGCTCGGGGCCCGCCGCCTCCTCGACATCCATGAGCGGCGCCTTGCTCACGCGCGCAGCCAGAGCCTGACGACCTCAATCCTGGTCTTCGTCGTCCTCCTCGTCCACAGCCTGCCCGAAGGGTTTGCGATCGGCACGGCCTATGCCTCGGACATGTCCGGGCTCGGGCTCTTCGTGATCCTCGCGATCGCCATCCAGAACATCCCCGAGGGACCCAGCGTCGCCATCCCGATGGCCCTGGCGGGGTTCAGCCGCTCCCGTCAGTTCTGGGCGGCCGTCGCGACCAGCGCGCCGCAGCCGGTAGGAGCGCTGCTCGCCTACTGGTTGGTGCGTGAGATCTCCATCCTGCTGCCGCTCTCATTCGGCTTCGCCGCCGGGGCGATGCTCGCCCTGATAGCACTCGAGCTGCTCCCGCAGGGTTGGCGGGGGAACGCCCCAGGGTGCACCGCCGGAGCCCTGGCCGGAGCCGGGGTGATGGTGGCAATCAGCTTGGCCCTCGGGGTCTGAGCTGGCATGGCTCAGCGGGAGAGCAGCCCGACGAAGACCTCGAAGTAGCTCAGCAGGCGACCGGTGACCAGGAAGTTCTCCGCCACTCGCTCCCGTCCGGCCCGGCCGATGCTCGCGGCCCGGTCGCGATCGTCGAGCAGCGAGGAGATCGCCGCGCCGAAGCCCGGCAGGTCGCGAGGCTCGAGCATCACGCCGCTCTTGCCGTCGACGATCTGATCC
>JBBRHQ010000198.1:0-5479 GCA_038222365.1 Solirubrobacterales bacterium | reverse complement strand
GAAAAGGCCAGCGGCGCGCCCGCACAGGGGTTGAGGGCCAGGGTGGCGGCGGCGGCGAGCAGCAGCGCGTACGCCCTCGACCCGGGACGGCCGGCGAGGGTGGCGGCGATCCCGGCGGCGCCCATCACCCCGGCGCGCTGGATCGACGGCCCGCCGCCGGCGAGGGGGACGTAGAGGGCGATCAGCGCACAGGTCCACAACAACCGGGCGCGCAGCGGGATCCCCAGCGCGGCCAGCAGCGGCACGGCGAGCAGCGCCAGCAGGACGACGTTCTGGCCCGAGACGGCGAGCAGGTGGGCGAGCCCCGAGCGGCGGAAGTCCTGGACCGTCACCGGATCGATGCGATCGTCCTGTCCGAGGACGAAGCCGCGCGCCAGCGCCGCCTCGCGCTCGGGCATTCCCTCGCCGAGGCCGTTCTCGGCACGGCTTCGGATCGCGTCGAGGCGCCCGACGAGACCACCCCTTGTAGCGCCCGTCGGATCGATCCGCCCGGTTCGCAGGAGGAGGGAGATCCCCTCGCGCCGCAGCGTCGTGCGGTAGTAGTCGGGCGGGCGGGCCAGACGCCCGGAGGCCCGCACCCCGGCTCCGACCTCGAGGTCGGGCACCGGCTCCGGCGCCCATAGAAGGAGGCGACCCCGGGGCGTCTGGACCTGCACCCTGACCTCCCCCCCACTGCGCCGAGGGACGGCGACCACATAGCCCGTGATGCTCGCCTCCGAACCCGGCGCCCCGCTGAAGGCCCCGGCGTCGATTGCGCGAAGCCGGACGGCGCCGAGCAGCAGCCCGGCAACCGTTGTCGCGAGGGCGATCAGCGCCAGCCAGGCGAGTCGGTCGGGGCCCCGGCGCGGTCGGAGGAGGAGCAGCGCCAGGCCGAGCGCGGTCAGCGCCGGCAGCGCGCCCGCGACCCCCGCCGAGGGAGCCAGCGGAGAGAGCGCCAGTCCGGCGCTGAGGCCGAGGAGCGCGGCGATCCGCCACCCACCCCCCATCAGCGCACGCTCAGGGCTGGAGGCGGCTTCGGAGGGCCTCCATCGTCGCCGGGCCGATGCCGCTTACCTGGTTCAGCTGCTCGACCGAAGCGAGCCCGCCGTGCTGGTCGCGGAACTCGATGATGTCGGCGGCGGTCACCGGGCCGATGCCCTCGATCGTGTCCAGCTGCTCGGCGGTCGCCGTCCCGAGCGAGATCGGACCGTCCTCGCCAGTGGCGGGCGCGACCGCGCCCGACCCGGTCCCAGGTCCGCGCTCGGGGATCACCACCTGCTGGCCGTCCGCCAACCGCGCGGCGCGGTTCACAGCGGCCAGGAGCGCGGAGCGAAGCGGTCCCCCCGCCCTGCGCACGGCGTCGACCACCCGGGCCCCCGACGGCAGCCGGTAGACGCCGGGGCGGGCCACCGCGCCGGCGACGTCGACGACGACGTCTCCCGAGCCCTCCGAGGCGAGGTCGAACGAGCCGCCGTCGGGACCCGAGTCCGAGGACCACGCCGCTCCGCTCCCGCCGCTCTCAGGATCGCCCTCGGCGCGGATCGCGCGGACGCCGATCAGTAGTACGGCAATCGCGACCGCCCCGTAGAGGGCGACCTGCGAGCGAGAGATCTCGGGCATGGCGCCAGAATTCCGCTCCGCGCACGGCGCGTCGCGCGCGCTATGCGCCTATCGCGTCAACGAAGCCGCTGCTAAGTGGAATTCGGCCTACTCCGACGCCCCGGCTGCTTCGAGGGCCTTATCGGCCCTGGACCCCGGCCGCCCGTAACGCCGCATCGCGGTCCCAGAAGCCCTCCATTCGGGCTATCAGTCCGTCGCGCATCGTCGCCACCGCCGCGCTGCGCTCCTCACTCTCGAGCCCACTCGCCTTCCCCTTCCCCTGGAACAACTGCATCACCCCATACCTGCCGTCGGAGCCGGCGAGGACCTCCTCCGCCTCGATGCTGAATCCATCCCACGCCTGCAGCCAGGTCCGCCATGCCGCGCTGACTTCGGCGATGCCCGTGTACTCGCCGGACTCAATCGCATCGACCGGCTTCCAGACGTAGTCGTCGGCGAACGCCTCCCAATATGTGAAGTCACCGCGTTCCCAGTGCGAGTAGACCTCCCGGAGGACCTCAAGGTCCCGGTTCTGCCGGTCGAGCTCCACTATCTCCTCCGACATCGCCCCTGCAGTATCGCGCTCTGGCCGTGACCTAGCGGAGTAGGAGCTACAGGCTGACCGGAACGCCTACTTCGACAGCCCGGCGGCTTCGAGGGCCTGCTCCTTGGTCGGGAAGCCCTGAATCCTCACGATCAGGCCGTCGCGGAGCCAGAACACGTCGGCTTCGTCGAGTTCGGTTCTCACGTCGCTTCCTCGGCCGGTCGCCGCGATCCTGGTCTCGACGACAACCGCGTGTCCCAGGTCGGTGAACTCCAGGGGCTCCCAGCGAATCCGAACAAACAACTCCTGGGTCTTGCGCCAGAACTCCTTCGACTCCTCGCGACCTCGATAGACCTTCGTGTCTGGCAGGTCAGGGCGCTCGTGGAGCTCAAACTCGGGAGCGAGCCGCGTCCACAGTTCAGGCGCCACCTCTTCCAGATCGACAAATGCCCGGCCGGTCTCCCCCAGCAGATTGATCACGTCGTAGGTCCGCCGGACGATCTCCACGTTCTCCTCCGACATCGCCTCCGCAGTATCGCGCTTTGCTCTGGCCCAGCCGAGTAGGTATTACGTCAAGGGCAGAACACCGGGTCGGCTTTGCCCTACTCCGACAGCCCGGCGGCTTCGAGGGCATTCGAGCGAGCCATGAAGGTCTCTTGCTTGACGACCAGGCCGCGTTGGAGGTGGGAGAGGACAAACGCCCGGTCTCCCAAGTCAAGAACCTCCTCCGGCTCATACCGGAACCCTTCGAATGTCTCGAACCAGGCTTGTAGAAATTCGAGGACACCCCCATGGCCGGAAACAACCTCGGGCTGGTCGGGACCCAGGAGGCCCCTCGCAACACGAAACTCAACGTCGCGATGGAAACCCAGAAGGAAAACCGCAAAATCGCGGCGGTTAACCACTGCGCACGTCCGGGGGAGACCATGGGTCAGCATCATCCGCCGAAGTCTGGATTGCAAGGGCAGCCGCGTCCAAAAGCGACCGAACAGAGCGTAGGCACCGGGAATGCGAACGAGTAGGCGCTCATCAAGGGTCCGGCGCTGACTCCCTCCCTCACTTCGACGAGAGAGATTGGCGCGGATCCACTGCACCGTCTCCACGTTCTCCTGCGACATCGCCTACTCCGACAGCCCGGCGGCTTCGAGTGCATCGGCCCTGACGGAGGGCTCATAGATTTGGGTGATCCTTCCGTTGCGCACCGTGAACTGGGAGTAATGAACGAGCTCGGCCTCAACCCCGCTGAGCTTCCCGCGCCCGCGAAGACGCTGGGCAACGACGACCTGATCCCCTTTGTCCAGCACCTCTTCGACATCGAGTTGGTGCTCCTCCCAGTTGTCCAGCCAGCCTTCCCTGAGCCGCCTTGCTCCGTCGTGTCCATGAGAAGGCGTATGACTCTCCTCGACTGGAGCCCACTCAATGTAAGGGTGGAGGTACTTGATCATTGCGTCGCTATCCCTCTGCCAGGCGTCGATGAACTTCCGCACGATCTCCACGTTCTTCTGCGACATCGCCTGCGCAGTATCTCGCTCTGCTCTGGCCTAGCTGAGTAGGAAGGAGTAAAGGGGCAGATGATGCGGAAGCTCCCGCTCCAGAGCGGCAAAGCTGCCCAAATCGGCTGGAGCGAATGTGGGCAGGTTTCGCCAGCCGAATCGCCAAAGTACGGACGTTCCGTTTGTCCATCTGGAGCTTCTAGTCGCTAGTGAAAGCGACCGGCCAGGCGGGACAGTCGCCCATCCTCAGCAGCGCGTCGGAGCGACACGGCGAGGATCGGAACGATCACGAGGCCGCCGACCACATTTCCGGCGCGGAGCAGCCCAATGACGAGGGCTATAGCCGCCAGCGTGAACGCGAAGCGCAAAGCAAGCATGTCGGGAGTCTATCCCGGCGCGTCAGCGACCACCCCTGCGGAAAGCATTCGCCTTGCGCCGGTTCGTCGTCACGAGCGGGACCCGTTCCCCGATCACGGCACACGCCTCAAACCGCACGTCAAGCTGCCAAGTGAACGATCTCCACCTTCTCCTGCGACATCTCCTACTCCTTAAGTCCGGCGGCTTCGAGGGCTTCGGACTCCTGGTGGGGGAGATAGGACTCCGCCCGCGTCACCAACAGGTCATCGTCGAATGCCCAGACGGTCCAGATCTCCAGATCCAGGTTGATGCCGCTCCCGACTCCCCGAGCCTGGGCGTGCTGGCGGACAAGAACCTTGTTGCCCTCGACCCTGAAGTCAAGGGGTTCGATCCGCTGCTCCTCAAAGGCGTCCGGCTCCATCCACGCCCGCACCGCCGCCGCGCCCTTCAGCGACGCTTGACCTCCCAGAGGGATCATCTCCATCTCGGGATGGGCGACCTCCACCGCCGCATCGAAGTCACCTCGATTGAAGGCCTCATAGGTGCGCCGCAGCGCGTCGATCATCACCGCATCGCGACCGTCCATCGCCTGCGCAGTATCGCGCTCTGGCCGTGACCTGGGTGAGTAGGTGTACGTCAAGGGCAGAAGGCGGTTGGTGCCTACTCCGACATCCCGGCGGCTTCGAGGGCGGCGGCACGGTCGAAATACTCCTCGGCTCGAACGATCAGGCCGGAGTCGACCGTGTAGACGACCGACTGGCGCCAGTCCATGTCCATGCCACTCGCCCTTGCCCGCCCGGTGTACCGGGTGGTGGTGAACACCCGGCCACCGGGTGCCTGGAGGCATTCTTCAAGATCGGCGTTGAATCCGGGGAATGTCTCCATGTACCCCTCGAAGTAGCGCTTGACTGCGACCCGACCCCGGTGGGTGGCAGCATCGGGGTCCTCCTCGCTCGTCTGCCACTCAATGGCGGGATCGTGAAGTTGGGAAACCGCATCCAGATCGCCCCGCTCGAAGGCGTCATATGCCGCACGCACGATCTCCACGTTCTCCTCCGACATCGCCCACGCAGTATCGCGCTTTGCTCTGGCCCAGCCGAGCAGATGGGCGAGCCGCGAGCGGCGGAAGTCCTCAACCGTCACCGGATCGATGGGGTCTCGCACCGCGCCCGGCTTGTCGCGCGCCGAGTGTGCCTAATGCGTCAAGGAAGCCGCTACTTAGTGGAACTCGTCCTCGTCGTCGTCGTATCCGGCCGACTCGGCCAGCCGCGCTCCGTAGAGCTCGGCGGCCGCGACCGGCGGCGACTGGATCGAGAGCAGGGCGAGGTCGGATGCGCCGGTGTTGTTGATCGCGTGGTCCGTGGCGGGCGGGACGAGGATCAGATCGCCCTCGGACACCTCCTGATCGTCGCCGGCGACTGACATCCGGCCGGCCCCGCGGACGACGACGTAGACCTGCTCGGCCTGCTCGTCGGAGTGGAGGGTCTGCTCGGCTCCCCCCGGGACC
>JBBRHQ010000197.1:0-5507 GCA_038222365.1 Solirubrobacterales bacterium | reverse complement strand
TGATCGGCGGCGAGGAGGCGATGCCGATCTTCGCCCACCTGCGGCTGATGCAGCGAATCAGCGGGCTGATCTATTTCCCGCTCAACCACGCCTTTCCACATTTCGGCCTGGCGGCGGGGATGATGTACATGCCGGCGAAGTTCAAGATTCGCTTCCTCGAGCCGCTCGACATGTCCGAGTACCCGCCCGAGACCGCCGATGACCCCGCCGAGATCCAGGCGATCGCCGAGGGCATCCGGACCCGGATCCAGCTCGAGCTCGATCAGATGCTGGGCGAGCGGCGCTCCGTCTGGTTCGGCTGAGCGGCCGCCCCCCTGCGGCCGTCCCCTCAAAACCGGGCGCCGTATCCGTGCTCTTCGGTTAGATTCCCACCCGGATGCCGCGCGGGAGAGGCAAATCGGCGGTCGCCTGCCTTCTCGGGGCGATGGTGATCGGGGTTCCACTCGCCGGATGCGGGGCGAAGGAGCACGCCAATGATCCCCGTCCGGCCTCCTCCACCCAGATCACCATGGGGATCAGCTCGAAGAAGGTCGGCCTCTCGCCCACCAGGGTGGGGGTGATTCCACCCGGGCGCCTCCGCCAGGCCCGCCAGCAGGGGGTCAAGCAGAACACCCCGCTGCTCGTCTGGATCACGGTCGCCAACCTGACGAACACCGACAGCCACATCGAGATCGACGGTCCGAAGCAGGCGACCTCGCCCCTGGTCGTCGGCAACGGCACCGCCAGCTTCAAGGCCTTCCTGCCGACCGGCGACTACCTAATCAGCGCCGCAGACATCCCCGGGGCGATCGCCGCCCGTCTCAACATCGGGCCGGACCGCACCTCCTCGGACAACGTGCTGGGGCTCCCCTAGGGCTCAGTCCGCGGCGTCGACGGAGAGAGCCTCCTCGACCAGCGACTCGATTCGCTCCAGCTGGGATCGGACCGCCTCGACCATCAGGTCAAGCCCCTCGCGCGCCTTGTCGGAGCTCGTCTTCACCGCGGTCAAGTTGGAGCGGATCCTCTGGGCCTGTTGGAGGGTCGCGACCGCCGACTCGGCGGCGTCGCGGACGGCCGCAGCATCGACCTCGAGATCGCTGTCGCGAGCCATCAGCACCCTCGCGGCCGCCAGCCGGTAGGCGACCTCCAGGGCGAGCCCGCCCGGCTCGTCGCGATCGACGGCGACGATCAGCTTGTTGCCGTGGTACTCGGTGAGCTGCTCGCACCTGGCAGGCATCCGCTCCTCCCCGGCGACCACTAGCACCGCGAAGGAGGCGGCGCGCGCCGCCATCCCATCGTCGAGCTCCTTCCAGGCCGAGTTCCTGGAGAGGCCGTCCTTGTCCTTCGATTCGAACACGATCCGCCCGGCTGAGGGACCCTCGGCCCCACCGAGCTCGACCAGCGTGTCGCCCTTCTTGCCACCGCCGTCGGCCAGCTCTCCACCGGTATGTGAGGCCGCATCGCCGCGAGCCGAGGCGATCCGCAGGATCGCGTCGTCGACCCGCGCCTCGAAGTCGAGGCCCTTGCGGGTCCCCGCCCCCTCGGCGTCGGCGACGCGACGATCGGCTTCGTCGCGCTCCTTCAGCTCGAGCACCTCCCTGGTCAGCCCCTCGATCCGCCTGCGGGCCTCCAGGCCCTCCTTCTGCTGGCGCGCATCGGCCTCCTTGAGGGCGCGAACGACGCTCTGCTTGAAGTCGAACAGGGGGTTCGACCCGTCGCTGGCGGAGAATTGCCGCGCCAGGGACTCGCGCTGGACCTCCGCGGTGCTGTTGAGCATCTCCTTGATCTGTTGCTGGACCGTGCCCTGCCGGTCCGCCCCGAAGCTCTTGGCGATCTCCTCGGCGAGCAGCTCGTTACCGGCGTCGATCGACTTCAGCAGCCTCTCGGCCAGCTCGCCGGCGTGCTTTCCGAACTCGGCCTTGACGTAGTCGACCTCGACGCCGACGCCCTCCCGCTCGAGCACCCGCGCACCGATCTCGATCGCGTCCCGGACCGTCTGCTCGGCCGACTGTCCGGCCTCGACCCGCTCGCGCACCAGCTGGGACGAACGCTCGTCCTCGACCTCGAGGCGCTCGACGACGAGCCGATCGCCGAGGGCTCGGACGGTCGGGCGCCGGGGGTCGAGGTTGGGGTTCTCGGAGGCTTCCATCAGGACTCACGAATGTAGTCGTGCCCGCGGACACGAATCTGACGCTCCGCCGGGATCTGCGCCTGCTCGGACGATCCTCTCCTTTAGGATTGCCCCCGCTCAAACCCGAACCCGCGGAGGACACCTCTTGGCCATTGACATCAGCGAAGTCCCGAAGCTCGAAGTCGAGCCGGGAACCCTGCCGGAGACGATGGCGGCCTGGGTGATCAGGCCGGAAACCGAGGGGGAGCCGAAGGACGCCTTCAAGCTGGAGCAGGTCGAGGTCCCCGAGCCCGGTGCCTTCGAGGTGGTCGTGCGGGTGATGGCGGCGGGCGTCAACTTCAACAACGTCTGGGCGGCGCTCGGCAAGCCCGTTTCGGTCTTCAACTACGGCGATCACCCCGAGTGGGGTCACCACATCGGCGGCTCCGACGCCTCGGGGATCGTCTGGAAGGTCGGCGAGGGGGTGACCAAGTGGAAGCCGGGCGACGAGGTGGTGATCCACTGCAACCAGGCCTCCTACGAGGACGTCGAGGTCCACGGCCTCGATCCCCTTGCCGCACCGAGCCAGCAGATCTGGGGCTACGAGACCACCTGGGGATCGTTCGCACAATTCACCAAGGTCCAGGCCCAGCAGCTGCTGCCGCGCCCGCAGAACCTCTGCTGGGCCGACTCCTCCGCCTACGGACTCACCTACTTCAGGGCCTACCGGTTGCTGATCGTTCAGTGCAAGATCCAGCCTGGCCACAACGTGCTGATCTGGGGCGCTGCCGGCGGCTTCGGGGTGTTCGCGACCCAGCTCTGTGCGGCGGCGGGGGCGAACGCGGTTGGCGTCGTCTCCTCCGACGAAAAGGGCGAGCTGGTCAAGCAGCTGGGAGCCGTCGGCTACATCAACCGCTCCGAGTTCGCCGGGATGATGCGCCGCGGCGACGAGACGCCCGAGGAGGAAAAGGAGCGCTTCAAGGTCTCCCGCGGCTTCGGTAAGCGGGTCAAGGAGATCCTCGGCGACGCTCCCGACATCGTCTTCGAGCACGTCGGCAAGGCCACTTTCCCGACCTCGGTGTTCGTCGTCAAGCCGTTCGGCAAGGTTGTGATCTGCGGCGCCACCTCGGGCTACACCCTTGATTTCGACGTCCGCTACCTGTGGATGCGCCAGAAGCAGATCATCGGCTCGCACTTCGCCAACGCGTACGAGTGCATGCGCGCCAACCAGCTGATGGCCGAGGGCAAAGTGCGGCCGGTGCTCTGGCAGACGATGGAGTTCGACGGCGTCCCGGGAGCCCACCAGCTGCTGCACGAGAACAAGCACCTCGGCAAGATCTCGATCCTGGTCGGCGCGGAAGACGGCGAGGAGGGCCGCAACGAGGAGGGGCCCGGTGCGATCCGGGCCGAGGTCGGGGCCTAGCCGTGGCTGGTGTCGAGGTATGCGAGATCGATTGGCGCGTCGTCCCGTTCCGCGCCGACCGCTGGTACCAGCTGTGGCACCCGGCGGCCGCCCGAATGCCCGCCTTCGGCGCCACGACCTGGTCGCTGACCCGGTCGATCGACGACCCGCTTGTCTTCCGCCAGTCGGGCACCTGGGAGCGCCGTTCCGACTTCGAGCGCTATTGGTACTCGGACGAGATCGAGGCCGCCCGCAACTCGATCATCGACCTCTACGACAAGCCGCTGCTGCCCTCCTGGCACACCCTGCTGGTCGCCGAGTAGCCCCGGCCGGCCCCCGCTAATGCTGCTCGAGCGGCGCCATGGTCAACCCGGCGGCCTTCAGCTGCTCCCAGTAGTGCTCGGCCGGCTCCCGCGGGCCTGACCAGACCATCGCCTGGCCGGTGTTGTGGATCTGATCGGCGAGGGCGTGGCCCTTTGAGAGGGAGATCCCGGGGACGACCGCGGCGAGGGTGCTGGCGACGTGCTCGAAGGTGTTGTGGTTGTCGTTGCGGACGATCACCAGCCAGTTGCCGCCAAGCCCCGAGCCGGGGCCGGCCACCTGGGGGCGCTCGACGGTGGTCGACGACATCGCCGGGATTATCTGCCTTCCGGGCGGGGGATGCCGGATCTAGAAGGGAGTGGGGACCCTGATGACGATGTCATCGAAGCTGGCGACCGATCGCGAGGCGCTGTTCTTCGAGCCGACCGAAAAACCGGAGTAGCGGCCTTCGAACACGCCCCCGCGCGGATCGGTTAGCGCCGCCACCCGCTTGTCGTTGATGAAGGCGAGGATGCGGCAGCCGCCCTTGTCCGGGCCGGTTGTGATGTTGAAGGCTCGTAGGCGCAGCTTGTTGGCCTGATTGATCTTCCGCCTGATCCGCTTCACGCCGTTCTCGTCCTTGAGCAGCTTGCGGGTGCCGTTGGCGAAGTCCTTGCGGATCTGGAACTTGCGCCGCAGCGGGAAGACGGCGAGCTGGTAGCGGCTCCCCGAGCCGGAGCGGAGGTTGGCGGCGACGAAGATCCTCTTTCGCAGCGCCTTGGGGGTGCCGCTCAGCAGCCTCGCCGTCGCGAAAACCTCCAGGTCGCGTCCGATCACCGGGGTCCGGTAGCTGCACTCGTCGGTGCGCTTGCCGACCGCCACGCGCAGGGCGGTGGAGGCGCCGCCGCGATTGCAGTTTGATCCGGAGAGCTTGACCACCTGCGAGCGCTTTGCGGCGCTGTCCATGTTGTTGCTGTAGATCGCGATCGCCGCCTGCCCGAGGGCGGAGGCCGCGAAGGCGGCAGAGGCCGCCAGGACGCAGATCAGGGCGAATGTGATGCGGTTTGGCATGGTCGGAGGCGGGCCCTCGCGGACCAGCACAGGGAGCCTAAACACAGGTGAGCGGAAAAGATGCGCCACCGAACCCGGTGAAATCGTGATTTCTCGGCACCACGCACGCCTGGCGCCACCCGCGGCATAACTTGCGGCGGCTTCGCCGCCTTACATGCCTGTGCCGGCGCTAACACCGCGCCGACAAATATCATCTACGTGATGAGCGAACACCGACTGCCCGAGCCCGACCGGCCGTGGGTGATGCGCACCTACGCCGGGCACTCCGACGCTCGCCGCTCGAACGAGCTCTACCGCCGCAACCTGGCCAAGGGACAGACCGGGCTCTCGATTGCCTTCGACCTGCCCACCCAGACCGGATATGACCCTGATCACGTCCTCGCCCGCGGTGAGGTGGGCAAGGTCGGCGTCTCGATCGCGGAGAAGGCCGACATGCACGGCCTGCTCGACGGCATCCCGCTGGACGAGATGAACACCTCGATGACGATCAACGCGACCGCCGCCTGGCTGCTCGGCCTCTACGTCGCGGTCGCCGAGGAGAACGGAGTCGAACGCTCCCAGCTGAAGGGGACGACCCAGAACGACATCATCAAGGAGTACCTCTCCCGCGGCACCTATGCATTCCCCCCGGGGCCCTCGATGAGG
>JBBRHQ010000196.1:0-5510 GCA_038222365.1 Solirubrobacterales bacterium | reverse complement strand
GAAACGCCGGCCGCGAGCACATGGAACGCTACGGCTCCGAGCCCGACCACTACGCCTGGATCGGCTGGAAGAACCACAAACACTCCGTCCACAACCCCTACGCCCAGTTCCAGGAGGAGTACTCGATCGAGGACATCAAGGCGTCGAGGATGATCCACGAGCCCTTGACCAAGCTGCAGTGCTCGCCGACCTCGGACGGCTCCGGCGCTGCGCTCCTCGCCTCGGAGCGCTTCGTCGAGGAGCACGACCTCTCCGAGCAGGCGGTAGAGATCGTCGGGCAGGCGATGGTCACCGATCTGCCTTCGACCTTCGAGGATCAGAGCTCGATCAAGGTGGTCGGCTTCGACATGTCGAAGGGCGCGGCAGAGCGGGCCTACGAGGAGGCCGGAGTCGGCCCCGACGACCTCGACGTGATCGAGCTGCACGACTGCTTCAGCGCCAACGAGCTGATCACCTACGAGGCCCTGGGGCTCGCGGCCGAAGGCGAGGGCCATCGGCTGGTCGTATCCGAGGCGACCACCTACGGCGGCGAGGGCCCGGTCGTCAACCCCTCCGGCGGCCTGATCTCGAAGGGCCATCCTCTCGGCGCGACCGGTCTGGCCCAATGCTCGGAGCTCAACTGGCAGCTTCGCGGTGAAGCGGAGCGCCGCCAGGTCGAGGGCGCCGAGGTCGCGCTGCAACACAACATCGGTCTCGGCGGAGCCGCCGTGGTCACGATCTACCGGCCCGCGGGCTGAGAGGAGCACCTGAGATGGCAAAAGAACGACGTTCACTGCACGGCAAGGTCGTCGTGATCACCGGCGGCGCCCGGGGAATAGGGAAGGCGACGGCGACGACCCTGATCCGCAAGGGCTGTCGTGTCGCGCTGGGCGACATCGACCTCGAGCTGGCCGAGCAGACCGCCGCGGCCCTCGGGGGCGGGACGGTCGCGATTCGGCTCGATGTCACCGACCGGGGCTCCTTCAGCGCCTTCCTCGACGAGGCCGAGCGCCAATTGGGCCCGGTCGACGTGCTGATCAACAACGCCGGGATCATGCCGCTCGGCCGCTTCGCCGAGGAGGACGACGCCACTGCACAGCGGATGGTCGATATCAACATCCACGGAGTGATCCTCGGGACGAAGCTGGCGCTGGCTCGGATGGAGCCGCGCAACAGCGGCCACATCGTCAACATCGCCTCTCAGGCTGGCAAGGCGGGCTTCCCCGGCGGCGCCACCTACTGCGCCACGAAGCACGCCGTGGTCGGCCTCTGCGAGGCGGTCCGCGCCGAGCTCGACGGGACCGAGCTGGAGGTCCACTGCGTGATGCCGGGCGTCGTCAACACCGAGCTGGGCTCGGGCCTCCAGGAGGCTCGCGGAGTCAAGAACCTCGAGCCCGAAGAGGTCGCGGACGCGATCGCCGAGGCGCTGGAGACCGGGCGCTTCGAGGTCTGGGTGCCGCGTTCGACCAAGGCGATCAACACGATGATGGGGCTGGTGCCGCGGCGCGGGCGAGAGGCGATCGCCAAGGGCTTTAAGGCCGACAAGGTGCTCGCCGAGGCAAACCAGGCCGAGCGGGCGGCCTACGAGCGGCGCGCCGCGAAGACCCCGGCCAGCCAGGAGGGCCAGAGCGCGGATCCCGGCCCCGAGACGGAGGCTGAGAAGGTCAGCGCCAAGGAGTAGCTCGGCGACTCCTGCCCCGATAGAGGTCTTCACCCTGACCGACGGCGGCCAGAGCGCCGAGGATGTCGCGCGGAGAGTCGCCGACTTCATAGCCGCCGCCAAGAGCAGCCTGGAGCTGGCTCTCTACGACGTCAGGCTGCCGGACCCGACCGGCGCAATCGTCGCGGGAGCGCTGCGGGCGGCGGCGGAGCGCGGGGTGCGGATCCGGCTGGTCTACAACGCCGACGCCGACCGGCCGCCCGCGATCCACCCGCCGCCGGCGACCCGGCCCGAGATCCTCGCCGAGCTGCCGATCGAGGCGCGCGCGATCCCGGGAGTCCCCGATCTGATGCACCACAAGTACGCGGTGCGTGACTCCGAGGCGCTCTGGAGCGGCTCGACGAACTGGACGGTCGACTCCTGGACCAGGCAGGAGAACGCCGTGATCACGGTCGCCTCGGCCGTTCTGGCAGAGCGCTTCCGCGAGAACTTCGAGGAGCTCTGGGGGAGGGGGGAGGTGGAGCGCAGCGGCTTCATCGAGCCGGTCCCGGTCGAGGTCGATGGGACGGCGGTGCGAGCCTGGTTCACCCCGGGGCACGGCGAGGCCCTCTCGGCGCGGATCGCGGAGGCGATCAAGGCCTCACGCAAAAGGGTCCGAATCGCCTCACCGGTGATCACCTCGGCGCCGGTTCTCGGCGCCCTGGCGGAGATCGGGAGCGGAGGAGGGGTCAACGTTGCCGGCGTCGTCGATGAGCCTCAGACCGACCGGGTCTTCGAGCAGTGGCACTCCGACAACGGCGCCTGGAAGATCCCGCTGCTGGCGACGGTGCTCTCACGGCTGCCCTTCTCCGGGAAGCCCTCGACGCCGTGGAGCCCCGAGACCGTCCACGACTTCATGCACGCCAAGGTCACCGTCGCCGACGACGTCGTCTTCGTCGGCTCCTTTAACCTCTCCCGCTCAGGAGAGCAGAACGCCGAGAACGTGCTGGAGATCGCCGATCCCGGCCTGGCCGGGCAGATGGCGGCCTACGTCGACGAGGTCCGAGCCCGCTATCCCGCCTCGACGATTCCGGCCCTCGCCGCGGCGACGATCTCCTCCGGCTCCTCGGCATAGGAGATCACCCTCAGGTCGGCGGGATCGATCCGGCCCTCGCCGAGGAGGCGCTCCTGCATCCAATCGGTCAGACCCTGCCAGTACTCACGCCCGACCATGACGACCGGGAAGTCGGTCGCCTTGTCCGTCTGCCCCAAGGTGAGAACCTCGAACATCTCGTCCAGGGTGCCGAAGCCACCGGGAAAGAGGACGAAGGCGCGGGAGTAGCGGACGAACATCAGCTTGCGGGTGAAGAAGTAGTGGAACCGGATGCCGACGTCGACGTACCTGTTCAGCGCCTGCTCGTGGGGCAACTCGATGTTCAGCCCGATCGAGAGCCCCCCGCCCTCGCGAGCCCCGCGGTTGGCCGCCTCCATCGTTCCCGGGCCGCCCCCGGTGATCACCGACCATCCCGCCTCGCCGAAGGCTCGGCCGACCCTCCGGGCGAGGTCGTACTCGGGATGATCAGGGGAGGTGCGGGCGGAGCCGAAGACGCAGACCGCCGGGGCGGTGCCGGCGAGCGTCTCGAAACCGGTCCGCAACTCCGCCGCGACCATCGCGAGGCGCTCGGCGTCGGTCCGGGTCTCGAGGACATGGGGGTCGCCGGCCCCGATGATCTCCTGGTCGGGGGAGGAGGGAGGCCGCGGGGGGGCCGTCATCGCTTGAAAAGCCAGCGGGCGTCGGTGCTCGGCTCGGCGTATACCTGGACCGAGACGACCAGCCCCTCGCGCAGCGTCCACAGCCAAGCATTCGGCGTGTCGATCTCCGAGCCGCTCCGGGTCGCCCTGACCCGCCCGAAGACCAGTACGCGGTCCTGCTCGAGCTCGTGGAACTCCTCGGGAACCAGCTCGATCGAGTCCCAGATCGTCGAGACGTCGCGGATGTAGGAGACCAGTGCGGCGATCCCCACATACGGCGTGTCGCGACCGGAGAGGATGCCGGTGACGCTGGAGATCTCGATCTCGGGATCGGAGATCTCCTCCAGGGTCCCGAGGTCACGGTCGCGGAAGGCCTGGTATGCCCGCCTGATGATCGCAGTCGAATCGCTCATGGTCCGCCAGGCGACAGCCTAGCCACGGGTGCGCAGGGTAGGGTTCCGCCCATGAACGACGACTGGCGGCTCAGCATCGAGCTCTCCGAGCAGGGATTTGCCCACGGCATGACCGAGGACCTAGCCGCGGGGGAGATGGACCACGACCTCGAGGAGTCCTTCGGCGATCGGGTGATCGTCACCCACGACGGGCCCCACCTCTTCCTCTACGCGGCGACCCGGGAGCAGGCCGAGGAGGCCGAGAAGGCCCTTCGCTCGCTCGCCGAGAAGAACAACTGGAACATCTCGTCCACCGGCCTCGAGCACTGGCACCCGACTGAGCTGGAGTGGGAGGACCCCGACAAGCCGCTGCCCCGGACCGAGGAAGAGAGGGAATCAGAGCACGAGGCGCTGATCGAGGAGGAGCGGGCCGAGGCGGCGGAGCGCGGCTACCCGGAGTGGGAGGTCCGGGTGGACACGCCCGGTCACCGCGAGGCCGCCGAGCTCTCGAAGCGACTCGACGCCGAGGGGCTTCAGAACGTGCGGCGCTGGAAGTACCTGGTGGTCGGGGCGATCGACGAGGACAGCGCCCGGGCGCTTGCCGAGCGCCTCCGAAGCGAGGCGCCGGAGGGCAGTCAGGTCAGGGTCGAGGGCACCTTCGAGGCGGCACGCCACGAGGCTCCGCCGAACCCCTTTGCGATCTTCGGAGGACTCGGGGGCTGATTCCTCAGCCGAGGTGCTTGGCCGCGTACATCGAGCGGTCGGCCTCGATCAGGACGGCCTCCTCGTCGGCGGTCCTCTCGTCGATCAGCGCGTAGCCGATGCTCGCCGAGGGACGGATCGTTCGCCCGTCGGCGTGTACCCGGCACTCCGAGATCGCCCCGGCAAGCTCGCCGAGAAGCGCCTCGGTTGCCCTGCGGTCGGCGTTGGGCATCAGCACGGCGAACTCGTCCCCGCCGAGCCGGGCGATGCTGTCGCTGCTCCTGACCCGGCTCTCGATCGCCCGGGCGACGGCGCGAAGGACGTCGTCGCCGACCTTGTGCCCGTGGGCGTCGTTTATCAGCTTCAAATCGTCGAGGTCAAGCAGCAGCAGGGCTGCGTGTTCTCCGTAGCGCTGGCAGCGCCTCACCGCTACGAACAGCTCCTGCTCGAGGAGCCGGCGGTTGCGGACGCCGGTCAGCGCGTCGCTGTCGGCGAGCCATTGCAACCGCTTCTGCATCCGCTTGCGCTCGGAGATGTCCTCGATCTGCGAGATGAAATGGAGGGGGTCGCCATCCGCATCGCGGACCAGGGAGACGGAGAGCATGATCCAGACCTCCGAGCCGTCGGCCCGGATGTAGCGTTTCTCCATCTGGTATTCGCGAATTCGGCCGTCTAGCAGGGATTGGACCTGATCGAGATCGTCCTCGAGGTCCCCGGGATGGGTGATCTCCTGGAAGGTCATCTCCAGCAGCTGCTCGGCCGAATAGCCGGTGATCTCGCAGATCCGGTGATTGACCCGGAGCCAGGTCCCGTCGAGCCCGATCAGCGCCATCCCGATCGGAGCGTCCTCGAAGGCGCGCTCGAAGCGCTCGCGGGCCTCGCGCAACTCGTCTTCGGTGCGCTCGGCGGCCGTCACGTCGCGGGCGACGGCGACCCCCCCGAGGATCTCGCCGGCCTCCCCCCGCCAGGGATTGACCTCGAGCCGGAACTGCGATTTCCCGTCTTCGGCGCTCCAACTCAGCTCGATCGACCTGCTCTCACCGTCC
>JBBRHQ010000195.1:0-5567 GCA_038222365.1 Solirubrobacterales bacterium | reverse complement strand
GCAGCCGCCCGATGCCCGGCTCTCACGCGGGCTCGAGGTCCACCCCTGGAGCGCCTCCGAGGAGCTCGAGATCTGGATCGAGCGTGGAGTCGTCCCGGCCGGATACGGGTGGAGCTTTCCGGCCGGCGATGAGGTCCGGGTCGGTGTCGGATCCTTCGACCCGCGCTTTCATGTCAAGCAGCCCACCGTCGAGCTGGCCGACCGCCTTGGGGTCGAGAGCGTCCGCTATCAGGGCAACTGGATCCCGCACCGGCTGCGCCCGGCCACCGACACAGGGGTCTTCTTCGCCGGCGACTCGGCCGGGCACTGCCTGCCGCTGACCGCGGAGGGGATCCGTACCGCCTTTTACTTCGCGATCGCCTGTGGGCGGGAGCTTCGGGCGGTGCACGACGGCCGCAAGCCACGCGGTCGGGCCCTGGCCGACTACGAGGGGTTCTCGGGATCGCATCGCTTGAAGTTCGAGTCGATGCTGCGCGTGCAGCAGCTCGTCCCCCGGGTACCGCCGCGGCTGCTCGCCCGCCTTCTCAACGGGATGCAGAGCA
Organism: Solirubrobacterales bacterium; assembly: GCA_038222365.1. GTDB lineage: Bacteria > Actinomycetota > Thermoleophilia > Solirubrobacterales > 70-9 > JBBRHQ01. The sequence continues at coordinate 5,025 of JBBRHQ010000195.1, read as the reverse complement.
AGCGGTTCGTCGACTGGTCGTTCGGCCACTACCTGCAGATCGCGGCACCGGAATTCGTCTCGCCGGCCGTCGATTCCGATACTCGCTCCGCCTCGCCGTCGGTGCCCGCAGGCCTGGCCTGAGCGGCGGCGTCCGGGCCAGGCGTCGAATCGGCCGTTATCTTCGATCGCGGGCGGGGTTGAACGGCTGAGCCTTGGTTGCGGTTCCCCCGTATCCCAATGGGCCATCTGCCGAATGACCTGCCCAGACCGTCCCCACATCCCGCACAGATGCCGATGAAACAGCCGAGATGACTCCTCCTCGAAAGCCGGCGCGAATCCTGGTCGGCCCGGCACTGCGCGCCCAGCCCGACCGGCGCCTCGTCACCCTTGCTCGCGAAGGCCACGGGCCCGCGGTGGAGGAAATGGTCCGGCGCTACCGCCCCGCCCTGGTTCGCTACGCGGCGACGATCGTCCCGGCCGACCGGGCCGACGACGTCGTGCAGGACTCGATCGCCAGAGCGTTGCCGCGGATCCGCGACGGCGACGCCGAGCTTCACCTGCGCCCCTGGCTCTTCACGATCGTTCGCAACACCGCGCTGAACAACCTCCGCGACGCCGGCCCGGCCATGGACAGTCTTGACGAAGGATTCGACGGCGTGGAGCAGCCGCCCCAGGCGCTGGAGCGCCGGGAGGAGATGGCCGCGGTCGTCGCGGGCGTCCGGGCGCTTCCCGACTCCCAGCGCGAGGCGCTGATCAAGCGTGAGATGGAGGGCAGGAGCCACCGCGAGATCGGAGACGCGATGGGGGTCTCGGTCGCCGCCGCCAGACAGCTGATCCACCGCGGCCGCGTCTCCCTGCGCGAGAGTCTCGGCGTCCTCATCCCGATGCCGGTGATCAGGCAGCTGCTCGAGGGGCTCGGAGCTCCGGCCGCAACCGGCGCCGGGGGCGCGCTGGCGGCCAAGGCCTTGGTGGGAGTGCTCGCGGTCGGCGGCGCCGTCGGCGCCGGAGTGGCGCTGGACCGCCACTCCCATCCCCCGGCCAGGGCAGCCACGATCGTCGCCCAAAACGATGCCTCCCCGCAGAGCGCAGCGGGAGGAGACGACGCCGCAAGCCTGGGTGGCAGAGCGGGAGGCGGCGAGCCCGGCTCGCAGGGCGGCCCCGAACCTGACCGGGGACCCCGGGGGTCGTTGGAGTCGAGCCGTGGGAGCGATGATCGCCGGGTCTCCGAGGACTCGGGCACCCGGACCGGCTCCGGGCCTGAGGACTCCGGGCATGGCGGCGGCGAGGGCGGGCACCACGGCAGCCTCAGCGGAGGGGAGCACTCCGGCGAGCCCGCGGAAGGCGGGCATCTTGACGGCGGCGGGGGTTCTGGCGGAGGCGGCGGCGGCTCCGGCCCCTCAGGAGAGACCGAAGGGGGATCGGGCGACAGCGGCGGTTCCGGGCACAGCGACGATCCGGTCAGCCATCAGGGGCCGGGCGAGACGCCGACGGGGAGCGAGGGGTCTTCGGGACCGGGCGGCGGCGAACCGGAAGCAAGAACCGATTCATCCGGCCTCGACGACTGATCTCCGGACGTCTGTCCGAGTCGGGCCCTTGCGGCGTGATCCTGACGGCGGCCGCGGGTTTCAAATCGCAACGACGCACACCCGTCCGTCAGCGAAACGTCCAGGGAGTCATCTCAAGCTCGGGGTTCCGCAGGCAGGACGCCGAAGGAGGAAAGATGAGAAACGAACGCCCCAGCACGAGTCCGTACCGCACGATTCGCCTCGCCCTGGCCATGGCACTCGGCGTGCTAGCGATCTTCGCGCTGCCGAGCCTCGCGGCGGCGAAGGACCGCAATAACGACCGCATCCCCGATCGCTGGGAGAAGCGACACCACCTTTCCCTGCACGTCAAGCAGACGCGCCGCGACCAGGACAGCGACCATCTGAAGAACCTTGGCGAATTCCGCCACGGGACCAATCCGCGGAAGGCCGACAGCGACAACGACGGCCTCGATGACGGCGACGAGGTCGCGGTCGGCGACAACCCCGCTGACGACGACACCGACAACGACGGCATCGAGGACGGAGATGAGAACGCCGGTACGGTCGCCTCGTTCGACGGCACCACCCTGACCATCGACCTCGCGGCCGGCGGCTCGGTCAGCGGTCAGGTTACGGACCAGACCGAGATCGAGTGCGACGAGGATGGCGGCGAGCATTCCGGTCATGAAGGCTCGGGCTCCCACTCCGATCGCGTCAGCGCAGACGAGGAGGGCGGTGACCACCAGTCGGGCGACGACGATGGTGACGAGGGTGACCATGGGTCGGGCAACGACGACGAGAACGGCGGATCCTGCACCACCGCCGATCTCGTCCAGGGCGCGACGGTCCATGAGGCAGAGCTCCACCTGGGCGGCAGCGGCGCGGTCTTCGAGAAGATCGAGCTCGAGCCGGCCACCGCATAGACGCGCCGATTCAACTCCGGAGCACGAAGTGAGGGCGCCCGATGGGCGCCCTCACTTCGTGGTGAGCCAATCCTTGCCGACGCCGACGTCGACTTCGAGCGGAGGCTCGAGCAGATAGGCACGGCACATCTCCCGGCGGACCACCCCGGCCGCCTCCTCCATCTCCCCGAGCGGCCCCTCGAAGAGCAGCTCGTCATGAATCTGGAGGACGAGGCGCGTCTTTGATCCCGACTCGCCCAGGGCCGCATGGCAGCGGACCATCGCCACCTTGATGATGTCGGCGGCGGTCCCCTGGATCACCGTGTTGACCGCGAGTCGCTCACCCAGCCGACGGGTGTTGGGGTTCGGCGAGCGGAGCTCCGGGATCAGCCGGCGGCGGCCCATCAGAGTGGTGACGTAACCGTCGGTCTGTGCCCGCTCGATCGTCTGCTCGCGGAACGCCGCCACCGCCGGGAATCGCTCCAGGTAGCGGGCGACGAACTCCTCGCCCTCCCCTCGGGGAATGTTGAGGCGATCGGCGAGTCCGAACCCGGTGAGGCCGTAGACGATCCCGAAGTTGACCATCTTCGCCTTCGAGCGCTGGCCGATGTCGACCTCGTCGCGGGGAATGTTGAAAACCTCGGCGGCTGTCGCAGCGTGAACGTCATCGCCGGCTCGGAAGACGTCCTTCAGAACCTCCTCTTCGGCGACATGGGCGAGGACTCGGAGCTCGACCTGGCTGTAATCGGCGGAGAGCAGGCGCGCGCCGCGCGCCGCGATGAAGCAGCCGCGGATCGGCCGCCCGATCTCGGTTCGGATCGGGATGTTCTGGAGGTTCGGATTGGTGCTGGAGAGTCGCCCGGTTGCGGTGGCCGCCTGGTTGAAGGTGGTGTGCACCCGCCCGCTCTCGGGGTCGACCAGGTCGGGCAGCGTGTCCAGATAGGTGCTCTTCAGCTTGGTCAGCTCCCGGCAGGTCTCGATCTTCTCGACGATCGGGTGCTCACTGCGGATCTGCGCGAGGACCCTGGCGTCGGTCGAGAATCCGGTCTTGCCGCGGCGCTTGCGGGTCAGGCCGAGCTCCTCGAAGAGGACCTTGCCTACCTGCTGCGGCGAGCCGATCGTGAACTCGCGCCCGGCCAGCTCGTGGATCTCGGACTCGAGCTGCTCGATCTGCTCGTCGATCCCGGACCCGATCTCTGCGAGGCGCTCGACGTCGAGCTTCAGTCCCTCCCGCTCCATCGCGGCGAGCACGTGCACCAGCGGCAGCTCAACCTCCCGCAGCAGCCGCTCCAGGCCCCACTCCTCGAGCCTGCCGCGCTGCCACCCGGTCAGCTCGACCACGATCCGGGCCTCCTCGGCGGGGTCGAGGCCCTGATCCGAATCCTCTCCAAGCGCCAGCTGCTCGCCGTCGTCGCCGTCGGTCTTCGTCCCGTCCTCGACCGCGCCCCGCACCCCGATGCCCGCGTCCGCGGCCAGCTCGAGCAGCTCGTAGCTTCGCCGCTGCGGCTCGAGCAGATAGGCGCCAAGCATGGTGTCGTGGTCGATCACGATCTCGGTTCCCCGGCGCGAGACTGCCGCCAGCAGGCCGTGGCGACCGCCGCCGAGGGACTTGGCGTCGTGGGCATCGAGGGGGCAGCCATCGAAGGCGCGCGCGAGCTCCTCGAGGCCGGACTCGCCGGTGATCACCCTCTCCGCATCCGCCCCGGCCCAGCGCTCGCCCGAGATCGCCAGCCCGAACGGGGCATCGGCCGATGCGATGTCCTGCGGCGACCCGGCGAGGGCCTCCACCTCGACCTCACGCTCGACCCGGCGGCCCGGGACCGACTCGGCGTCGGGCAGACCCTCCTCGAGACGCTCGAGTATCGCCCGCAGCTCGAACTCGCGGGCGAACTCGCGCAGCGAGCTTCGATCCGGGTCGGTCGCCATCACCTCGCTCAGGTCGACCCCGGTCTCGACCTCGAACACCATCGTAGCCAGCTGCTTCGAGATGCGGGCGTCGTCGGCGTGCTCGACCAGGTTCTGCTTGCGCTTCGCTCCGGAGACCTTCTCGGTGTTCTCCAAGACCCCTTCGAGCGAGCCGAACTGCTGCAACAGCTGGGCGGCGGTCTTGTCGCCGATGCCCGGGACGCCGGGGATGTTGTCCGACGTGTCGCCCTTCAGCCCGATCAGGTCCGGGACCAGCTCGGGGGCGACGCCGTAGCGCTCGATCACCGCCTCACGGTCATAGACCTTTGTGTCGGTGACACCCCGCGAGGTGGTCATCACCCGCACGCCGTCGCCGACCAACTGATAGACGTCGCGGTCGCCGGAAACGACCATCACCGGGATCTCCAGCTGGCTCGCCTCCCTGGTCAGGGTCGCGATCACGTCGTCGGCCTCGAAGCCCTCGGCCTTGACGTTGGCGTAGCCGAAGGCCTCGACCGCCTCGAGCAGGTGGGGCCACTGCTCGCGCAGCAGGTCCGGTCGGGAGGAGCGCTGCGCCTTGTACTCGGCATAGGTCACCTCACGCCCCGACATACCCGCGTCCCAGGCGACGACGAGCCCCCCGGGACGGTGGTCGGTGAGGATCTTGACCCGCATTGAGGCGAGGCCGAAGATCGCATTCGTGGGCCGCCC
>JBBRHQ010000194.1:0-5606 GCA_038222365.1 Solirubrobacterales bacterium | reverse complement strand
GAGCTCGCGAGCGCGTGCGGCGCGGACATCGTCGTCGACCCGACCAAAGACTCGCCCTACGAGGCGCCTGGAGATTGCGGTCATTTGAAGACCGTGCCGGCCGCCGCCGAGCTCGCAATCGGAACGATGGAGAAGCTCGAGCGCCTGCCGGTGCCGTGGCATCACGTCTGGCGGGTCGCCGAGACCCTGGGGGTGAAGCCGAAGCGGCCGGTGATCTTCGAGTGCGTCGGTGTCCCGGGCACCCTCGACGGCGTGATCACCGGCGCACCTCTGTTCTCCCGCGTCGTCGTCGTCGGGGTCTGCATGGAGCCGGACAGGATCCGCCCGTCGATGGCGATCAACAAAGAGATCGACCTGCGGTTCGTGGTCGGCTACACGCCGCTGGAGTTCCGCGACACCCTCCACATGCTCGCCGAGGGCAAGGTGAGCGCGGCTCCGATCGTCACCGGAACCGTCGGGTTGGGCGGCGTCGAGGCGGCCTTCGAGGTGCTCGGCGACCCCGAGAAGCACGCGAAGATCCTGATCGACCCGAGAAGCCCGGCCGAGCAGCCGAGCTGACCCTCGCCGCTCGCTAGGCTCGCGTCATGGCAATCGAAACCCGCAGGCTCGGCAACTCGGGGCCGGAGGTCTCGGCACTCGGCCTGGGTTGCATGGGCATGTCGGGCATGTACGGGCCCGCGGATCGGGCCGAGAGCATCGCGACGATCCAGGCCGCGCTGGAGGTGGGCATCAACCTTCTCGACACCGGCGACTTCTACGGTATGGGCCACAACGAGCTGCTGATCGCCGAGGCGCTGCCCGGCCGCCCGCGCGAGAGCTATCTGCTGAGCGTCAAGTTCGGCGCCCAGCGCGGGCCGGATGGCGCCCCGCTCGGCAACGACGCCAGCCCGGCCGCGGTGAAGACCGCGCTGGCCTACACCCTGACCCGCCTCGGAGTCGATCACATCGATGTCTACCGCCCGGCCCGCCTCGACCCCAAGGTGCCGATCGAGGAGACGATCGGGACGATCGCCGAGCTGGTGCAGGCCGGCTACGTGCGTCACGTCGGCCTCTCCGAGGTCGGGGCGGAAACGATCCGCCGGGCGGCGGCCACCCATCCGATCGTTGACGTTCAGATCGAGTACTCGCTGATCTCCAGGGGCCTCGAAGCTGAGATCCTGCCGACCTGTCGCGATCTCTCGATCGGCGTGACGGCCTACGGGGTGCTGAGCCGCGGCCTGATCAGCGGCCACTTCTCGGCCGAGCGGGAGCTCGCCCCCAGCGACTTTCGAGCGCACGCGCCGCGTTTCGCGGCGGAGAACCGTGACCACAACCTCGCCCTGGTCGATTCTCTGCGCGAGGTCGCCGAGGCCCGCGGCGCCACCGTTGCTCAGGTGGCGATCGCCTGGGTGCTCGGGCGGGGCGAGGACATCGTCCCGCTGATCGGCGCGCGAACCCGCGGGCGTCTCGAGGAAGCGCTCGGCGCGCTCACCACCGACCTCGACCCCAACCAGCTGGCGGCGCTGGAGCGTGCCGTGCCGCCCGATGCAGCAGCCGGAGAGCGCTATCCCGAGGCGGGGATGGCGATACTGGACAGTGAGCGTCGCTAGGCGCCGCGCTCTCCACGCGAAACCAGGTCGTTGAGGGCCTCCTGATGGTCAACCTTTGGCCGTCGAAGGAGGGCTCCGAGGCGGCTTCGCGAGACCAGCGCCGCCTCGGCGTGATCGCCGAGCAGGGTCTCGATCCGAGCCAGATCCGCCCCCAGCATTACGACGTCGCCAACTACGTCGTGTTCGACCGAGGCGGGACTGATTGGGAAACTCCGGGCCCGGGTAGATCCGCGAATCAGCTCGTCCCTTGACCCGCGTTGGTTGCTGCGCGCCCCGGCCGGGGCCCAGCGCTTTGCGTCCTCGGTGCGAAAACTTGCCGAGACGATCGACCGGCTGGCCGAGCAGACTGCAATCCAGGCCGCGGAGACCGTCCACCTGCGAGGGGTGGCGGAGGATCTGCGAAGCGAGCTGCGCCAAACGCGAATCGACCTGGAGAGGTTAAGCGAGGACTTGCGCGAGGTGCGCGAGAAGATCCCTGGCCTGTAGCGGGCTCTCGCGCCGGTCAGGCCCGGGGGTGGGGGTACTCCGCCGAGCGGCCCTGGAAGGAGAGGATCTTCGGATTCTGGATCTCGCCGTCGCGGATCTCGATCGCGCGACTGATCGTCGGGTCGGCCAGCCAGGAGCGCGGCCCGGACATCGTGGTGCGCAGGTGGGGGATCAGCGCCTGGCTGACCTCCCAGGTCGCCGAGTCCCATAGCAGCGATGGGCTGTGGTCCACGGCGTAGTAGCGGATTCCCTCGCCGATGGTGAACATCGGGTCCTCGAACGAGGTCGGCCGCGACCACTCGAACCCCATCCCCTCGTCCGCGGAGACGTCGACGAACAGCGTGCCGCGCCGGAACCGCTCCAGCTCGGCGTTTTTCACCAGGGTGAGCGGCGCGTCGGTGTCCTGGAGAATGCAGTTGGCGACGATGTCGTGCTCGGCGAGGAACTCGGCCACCGACTCGTGCTCGCTGTCGAGCTCCAGGGTCTGGCCTGGGCGATCCGGGTCACGCTCGTAGGTGACCAAGTGGACCGAGTGGATCGGCGCCGCGACCGCCGCGGCCTCGCGCTTGGTGAGCACCGAGATGCCCTGGATTCCCATCGCCGCCAGGCCCGTTACCGCCCCTCGCCCCGTGGCTCCGAAGCCAACCACCGAGCCCCTGATCTCGCGCCCATACTCGCCGGTCTCCCCGGAGAGCTGCAGAGCGTGGAGGATCGAGCAGTACCCGGCCAACTCGTTGTTCTTGTGGAAGACGTGGAGGTCGAACGACCCGTCGCGGCTCCAGTGGTTCATCGCCTCCCAGGCGATCAGCGTCAGGCGGCGGTCGATCGCCAACTGGGTCAGCTCCGCGTCCTGGACGCAGTGCATCCATCCCCACAGCACCGCGCCCTCGGGAGCCTCGATCAGATCGGCATGGCTCGGCTTGGGGATCAGCAGGATCTCGCACTCCTCGGCGAGCTGCCGGCGCGAGCGCAGGCCGCCGACCAGAGGCGCCAGCTCCTCGTCGGCAAAGCCGAAGCGCTCGCCGTAGCCCCGTTCCAGGAAGATGCGCCGGCGGAGATCCTCGTCGAGACCGCCGAGGTGCCGGGGGTGGATCGGCAAGCGGCGCTCGTTCTCCTTGCGGGAATCGGCGAATGCTCCGATGGTGAGCTCCTCCACGGCTGCCCGCGAACGTATCAACCAACACCGCTCACCTTCGGGACCACCTGCTTGGCGACCAGCTCGAGCTGGCGGCGCTCGTCGCCGAGCGGCCAGAGGTAGACGCGCTGACATCCGGCCTGCGCGTAGCGGCCGAGGAGCTCGGCGCAATGCTCCGGGGACCCGACGCAGACCTGCTCCTGCAGCTCCCCGGGGTTTCGCTTCAGCAACGGCGCCAAGACCTCGGTGAGCACGTGGTCGCATTCGGGTCGGTCCGCAGAGACCCAGGTCCACATCGTCGAGAGCGCATTGGGAAAACCCTCAGCGGAGCGGCCGCGACGGTCAAGCTCTCCCTCCAGGCGGGCCCGGGCCGCTGCAAAGCCCTCCGGTGTCGTGTTGTAGGCGGAAGCAAGCCAGCCGTCTCCCAGGTTCGCGACCCGGGCCAGCCCCGCCTTCGAGCCCCAGCTGCCGATCCACAGAGGCACGCTCCGGCCCTGGTGGGGCGCCGGCGCCAATTTCAGATCGGGCGGGAGGGCCCAGTAGTGAGTGCCGTCGGGCATGGGCTCTCCGTCAAGCAGCGCTCTCAACGTGCCCAGCACCTCCTCGAATCGCTTCCAGCGCTCCTCGAAAGGCACCCCGATGGCCGCGTAGTCGCGTTCGGAGGAACCGGGTCCGACGCCGGCGATCACCCGACCCTTGGAGAGGATGTCGATCGCGGCGAGCATCTTGGCCATCGCGACCGGGCCACGGAGGACGGCGAGCGAGATCGTCGTGGCGAGCGTCAACTCGCCGGAGCGCCCGAGCACGGCGGCAAGCGCCGTCGGGCCGTCCAGCCATGGAGTCTTGAAGACGAAGTGGTCGTTGGCCGAGAGGGCGGCGTACCCGCACTCCACGGCGGCGTCGGCGGTGTCCTCGAGCCGGCGGAGCGAGAGACCCTCTCCTCCGAACTCCATCAATGGCAGGTGGACGCCGTAATCCACCCGGCGATTCTCTCAGCCGCGGCCGCGATCTCGGTGATCGACCGCGACGACTCCTATCTAGCCCTCGGACCGTAGACTGATCACCAGGGGGAGAAAGGCCCAAGCTTGACCCAATCCCACATCCCTCTGAGCCAGAGCCTCCGCTCCCGCCGACAGCTCGTTGCCCTCGGCATCCTCCTCGTCGCCGTGATCCTCGCCGGATGCGGAGGCGGCGGAGACAGCTCGAGCGCCACGAACGGCGTCCCCTCGGGGCAGTCGAAGAGCGCCAGCGCCAGCTATGAAGGCGCTGCCGCGACCCCGCCGAAGCCCGCGCCGCGACTCGTCCTCGACAACTCCCTGGGCGATCAGATCAATCTGAAGCAGCTCCGGGGCAAGGCGGCCCTGGTCACCTTCATCTACACGCACTGCCCCGATGTCTGCCCCCTGATCGTCAGCCATTTGCGAACCGCGCAGGCAGAGCTGAAGGACAAAGCTCGGAAGCTGCAGATAGTCGCCGTCTCGACCGATCCGCGGGGAGATACGCCGAAGACCGTCGCCGCCTTCCTCCATGCGCACCAGATGACCGGGCGAATGGACTACCTGATCGGCTCGCGCAGCCAGTTGGGACGCGTTTGGAAGGATTGGAACATCGTTGCCAAGCCGGCCAAGAGCGGCCGCGACCAGGTCGAGCACTCGGCGCTGATCTACGGGATCAGCGCCAGCGGCAAGGTGACGACCCTCTACCCGGCCAACTTCAAGCCCGCCCAGATCGTCCACGACGTATCGATCCTGGAGTCCCAATAGACGATGCGGAGGTTTCTCTGGCCCGCGCTCGCCGTCGTTGGGGTCGTTGGTGTGATCGTGGTCGAGATCGCGACCAGCGGCTCGAACGAGCACGATCTCGGGCCAGCGCCACGACTGCCGACGATTGCCCTGGCCGGTCCGCGACTGACCCTGGCCGATCTCCGCGGCAAGCCCGCGGCCGTCAACTTCTGGGCTAGCTGGTGCGGTCCCTGTCGCCAGGAAGCACCCGAGCTCGAGCGACTTTCGCGCTCCCTGCATGGCCGGGCTCGGCTGGTTGGCGTCAACTACAACGACAGCGTTGTGGGAGCCAGGGGCTTCATCCACGAGTTTCAACTCACCTACCCCAACCTGCGTGACCCCAGCGGGTTGGCCGGGGACCGCTACGGGCTCACCGGACTGCCGGATACGGCGATCATCGATCCGCGGGGGCGGCTGGTCGACGTGCTGCGCGGCCCGCAGAGCGCCGCGGTGGTGCGACGGGCCCTCCTCGGAGCAGGACGCGTCTAGATGGTTGATTCCTAATTCCCCGCCCTGAGGCGAGGAAGAACCCCCCCCCGCGCCGAAGCCAGGCGTTGCAACCGCAACGTCGACCCAGGAGGCCTCGTGCGCGCCGACCTCGACACCCTTCTCACG
>JBBRHQ010000193.1:0-5645 GCA_038222365.1 Solirubrobacterales bacterium | reverse complement strand
AACTGGAAGGCCTCGTAGATCAGGCCGGAGTAGAAGTCGACGTTGGGGTAGAGCTTGCGCTTGATGAAGTACTCGTCGTCGAGCGCCTGCTTTTCCAGCTCGGTGGCGATCTCGACCAGGGGGTTAAAGGCGGTCGCCTCCATCACCCCGTCCATGTGCTTCTTGATGATCCTCGCTCGCGGGTCGTAATTCTTGTAGACGCGGTGCCCAAAGCCCATCAACCGCTCCTCGCGCTTCTTCACGCCCTCGAGGAAGTCGGGGACGTTCTCGACCGTCTCGATTCGCCGCAGCATCCGCAGCACCGCCTCGTTGGCGCCGCCGTGGAGCGGCCCGTAGAGAGCCGCGATCCCCGCCGCCACCGCCGAGTAGGGGTCGACGTCGGAGGAGCCGACCGCGCGAACCGCGTTGGTCGAGCAGTTCTGCTCGTGGTCGGCGTGGAGGATGAAGAGGACGTCGAGCGCCCGCGCCAGACGCTCGTCTGGCTCGTACTTGGACTCGGTCATCCTGAACAGCATCCCGAGGAAGTTCTCCGGATAGGTGAGATCGTTGTCCGGATAGTTGTAGGGGAGCCCCATGTTGTGGCGGTAGGCGAAGGCGGCCATGGTCGGCATCTTCGCGATCAGCCGGATCGTCGCCAGGTAGCGCTCCTCGGGGTCGTCGAGCTTCTTCGCGTCGGGGTAGAAGGTCGACAGCGCTCCCACCGAAGCAAGCAGCATGCCCATCGGGTGGGCGTCGTAGCGGAAGCCTTCGAGGAACTTCTTTATGTCCTCGTGGACGAAGGTGTGGTGGGTGATGTCGTGGGTCCAGAGCTCGAGCTGGGTTTGGGTTGGGAGCTCGCCGTAGACGAGCAGATAGGCAACCTCGAGGTAGGTGGACTGCTCGCAGAGCTGCTCGATCGGGTAGCCGCGATGCTGGAGGATCCCCGCCTCGCCATCTATGAAGGTGATCGCAGAGCGGCAGGAGGCAGTGTTGGTGAAGGCGGGGTCATAGCCCATCAGCCCGAAGTCGTCCTCGGAGACCTTGATCTGCCTCAGGTCCATCGTCTTCACGGTGCCGTCGGTGATCGGCAGCTCGTAGCTCTTGCCGGTGCGGTTGTCGGTGACCGTGAGCGAGTCTTCGCCGGAGCTTCCGGCGCCGTCCACCGAAACGTCCTGTGTCCGCTGCTCGGTTGCCATCGCCTCTCCTCTTCCCTTCAATCTGCCGAGGCGGCAGTATCGCAGCTTGCGGGGGCCGCCAAGGCGGATTTGGAACCCTGTAGCGGGTGTCCGCGAGGCGATCTGCACGCAAGCATCACGCGCTCGAGCTCTTCGAGGCGCTGCCGGCGCGCTACGACGAGCTCGGCGCCACGCTGTCCTTCTTCCAGGACCCGCGCTGGCGGCGGGCGATGGTGGCGAGGGTCCATGCAGATCCGGGTGAGCGGGTGCTCGATGTCGCCTGCGGAACCGGTCTCGTCGCGCGGGCGCTGGTGCGCCGTTACGGGTGTGCGGTAGTCGGCCTCGACCAGAGTGAGGCGATGCTCTCCCGAGCGCGCTCGAAGCTGGACTCCGATCCCGAGCTGGCGCGGAAGATCGAGCTGGTCCGGGGGGAGGCCGAGGCGCTCCCCTTCGCGACGGCGCAGTTCGACCACCTCACCTTCACCTACCTGCTCCGCTATGTCGACGATCCCGCCGAGACGATGCGCGAACTGGCTCGGGTGGTGCGCCCCGGGGGGCGGATCGCCTGCCTCGAGTTCCACGTTCCGGCCCCTCCGCTACGGGCCCCGTGGCGGATCTACACGAGGCTGGGACTGCCGCTGCTCGGCCGATTGGCCTCTCGCGACTGGCAGCGGGTGGGGCGCTTCCTCGGGCCGAGCATCGAAGGGTTCTACGAGCGCCTGCCGCTCGAGCGCCAGCTCGAGATCTGGGATCGGGCCGGGATCGGAGAAGTCCGCTGGAAGACGATCAGCCTCGGTGCCGGAGTGGTGATCTGGGGAACCCGTCGTGAAGGCTGAGCGCCCGGCCTTCTACGCGTTGCCGCCGGGCGGCTGGCGTGACCTGGTGACGATTCTCCACCCTCCCTACACCCTCTGGCACATCAGCTATGTGGGGATCGGGGCCGCGGCCGCGCCGCAGGTTCATTGGAGCAGGCTCGCCTGGGCGCTTCTCGCCTTCTTCTGCGCGGTCGGCCTCGGCGCCCACGCCCTTGACGAGCTGAACGGCCGCCCCCTCGGAACCCGGCTCCCGGATCGAGCCCTGAAGGCGATCGCCGCCCTCGGCATCCTCGCCGCGCTGGCGATCGGTGCCGCCGGCGCCATCGTCGTCTCGCCGACCCTGATCCCGCTGGTGCTCCTCGGCGGCTTCCTCGTCCCCGCCTACAACCTCGAGCTCTTCGGCGGGCGATTCCATACCGACTGGTGGTTCGCCGCCGCCTGGGGAGCATTCCCGGCGCTGACCGGATGGTGGTCCAACGCCCTGGGAGTCCACTCGGCCTCGGAGGCGATCGCCGGCCTCGCCGCGGTGCTCGGCTGCTTCTGGCTGAGCGTCGCCCAGAGGCGGCTCTCGACCCCGGTCCGCGAGCTGCGGCGGAGGACGGTCGCGCTCGAGGGCTGCCAGCGCCTCGCCGACGGCAGCACCCGCAACCTCGACCCGGCGAGTCTGGCTGCCCCCCTCGACGGGGCGCTGCGGGCGCTATCCGTGGCGGTTCCGCTGCTTGCGCTCGGCCTGCTGTGCGTCCGAGCCTGAATCAGGCCGGAAGCGGTTCGAACTCGGTCATCGATCGCAGGTCGGCGAAGCGTTCCTCGATCTCCTCGCGGGCCAGCCGGGCGATTCGCTCGGTCCCGAACTCCTCGACGTTGAACGAGGCGAGGACCGTTCCGTAGCCCATTGCCCGCCGGAGGGTGACCGCCTCGATCTCCGCTCCGCATCCGTGCAGGTAGCCGAGGAAGCCGCCGGCAAAGCTGTCGCCGGCGCCGGTCGGGTCGCGAACGTCCTCCAGCGGGAAACCGGGGAGGGCGAAGAAACCCTCCGGGGTGAACAGCGCCGCGCCGTACTCGCCCTGCTTGGCGACCACCGCCCTCGGCCCTAGCTCCATCACCGCCCGCGCCGCCTTGGCGAGGTTCGGCTCCCCGGTCAGCTCGCGGATCTCCGCGTCGTTGACGATCACGCAGTCGACCTCGCCGATCGCCGCGAGCAGCGAGTCTCTCGCCGTCTCGATCCAGAGGTTCATCGAGTCGAGCGCCGCGAATCCCGCCCTGCGGCACTGGCCTCGCACCTCGCGCTGCAGGTCGGGCTGGATGTTGGCCAGGAAGAGCATCTCGGCGTTTCGGGAATCCTCGGAGAGCTTCGGGGCAAATTCCCCGAACACGTTCAGCTGGGTGTCGTCGGTGTGGCGGTGTTGAGGTCGAAGTCGTAGTGCCCCTGCCAGAAGAAGGTGCGGCCCCCCGCGACCCGCTCGATGTCATCGGTCCTCACCCCCCGGCCCTCCAGCACCGCGAACTGCTCGCTGCCGAAGTCACCGCCGACCGGGCCGACCACGCGGACCTCGGTGAAGAAGCTCGCGGCGAGGGAGAAATGAACGGCGGAGCCGCCGAGCATGCGCTCGCGCTCCCCGAACGGGGTCTTGACGGAATCGAAGGCAATCGATCCGACGACGGTCAGGGACACGGGTCCTCCTCGGAGCATGGTCGGGCGACACTCGTGGCGCCGCTAGGGGAGACTAGGCGGCCGTGAAGGCTATCCAGATGAGCGAGTTCGGCGGGCCCGAGGTGCTCGAGCACACCGAAATCTCCGATCCCGAAGTCCCCGACGGGCACACCGTCGTCACGGTTTCGCGCAGTGGCGTCAACTTCGCCGACACTCACGTAACCCGCAACGACTACCTCGCCGACCAGCAGCTTCCGCTGATTCCCGGTGGGGAGGTGAGCGGCACGACCGCCGACGGCCGCCGCGTTGCCGCCCTACTGATGAACGGCGGATACGCCGAGAAGGTCGCGGTGCCCGACGCCGCGTTGATCCCGGTGCCCGACTCCGTCGACGACGACCAGGCGGCGGCGCTGCTGCTGCAGGGCCTCACCGCCTGGAGCATCCTCAACGTCTCCGCCCGGGTGCAGGAGGGTGAATCGGTCGTGGTCGAGGCCGCGGGGGGAGGGACGGGCAGCCTCGCCGTCCAGCTCGCCAAGCGGGCCGGCGCCGGGCGGGTGATCGCGCTCGCCTCCAGCGAGGAGAAGCGGGCGCTGGCGAGCGAGCTGGGCGCCGACGCGACGGTCGACTCGCGCGCCGACGACCTCGGCGAGCAGATCCTCGCCGCCAACGACGGCGAGATGGTCGACGTGGTGCTGGAGATGAGCGGCGGCGAGGCCTTCGAGGCGACCCTGCGGACGCTGGCGCCGTTCGGCCGTCTGGTCGCGTTCGGAATCGCCTCGCGGGAGGAGAACACGATCAAGACCGGGCACCTGATGCGAAACAGCCGCGCGGTCACCGGCTTCTGGCTCGTAAGCCTGTTCCGGCGCCCGGACCTTCTGCGACGCGGAATCGAGGAGCTTCTGGGAGCGGCCGCGAGCGGCGAGCTGCGGGCGGTGATCGGCGGCGTCTACCCCCTCTCGGAGGCCCAGCGCGCCCACGAGGACATCACTTCGCGCAGCACGCAGGGCAAGCTGCTGCTCGATCCGAGCCGCTAGACGCGCCGCCGGGCAGAACCCCCCGCTACCCTGAACCGCCGCATGACCGCCTTCCGCGACCTGGGCCTTTCGCCCGAGATACAGACCGCCCTCGACGAGCTCGGCTACGAGAAGCCGACCGCGATCCAGGAGCAGGCGATCCCCGAGCTGCTGGCCGGTCACGACGTGATCGGCCAGGCGCAGACCGGGACCGGCAAGACCGCCGCCGTCGGGCTGCCGCTGCTGCAGTACCTCGATCCCTCCAGCGAAGACGTGCAGGCGATCGTGCTGACGCCGACCCGCGAGCTCTGCATCCAGGTAACCCAGGCGCTGCGCGCCTACGCCGAGCACGTGCCGGTCGAGATCGTCGCCGTCTTCGGCGGCGCCCCGATCCGCTCTCAGCAGGCCCAGCTTCGAGCCGGCGCCCAGGTCGTGGTGGCGACGGTGGGGCGGATGAAAGACTTGATGTCGCGCCACTCGCTGGTCCTTACCTCGGCCCGCTACGTGATCCTTGACGAGGCCGACGAGATGCTCGACCTCGGCTTCATCGAGGACGTGGAGCGGATCCTGCGCCAGTGCCCGAACGGTCGTCAGACCGGGCTCTTCTCGGCCACGATGCCGCCGCCTGTCCGCCGCCTGGCGGAGCAGTACATGTACGAGCCGGTGACGATCCGCGTCACCCCCAAGCAGCTCACCGTCGACGCGATCGAGCAGGCTTACCTCGAGGTGCCGGGGCGCGAAAAGGCCGAGAAGCTGATCGAGCTGCTGCGGGCCGAGGAGCCCGAGCAGGCGATCATCTTCTGCCGCACCAAGATCGGCGCGACCCGGCTCGATAAGGCGCTGAGTCGTCGCGGCCTCGACGTCAAGGCACTGCACGGCGACATGAGTCAGGGCTCACGCGACGGGGTGATGATCGCCTTCAAGGAGCACCGGGTGCGGCTGCTGGTCGCCACCGACATCGCCGCCCGCGGGCTCGACATCGAGCACGTCACCCACGTCATCAACTACGACG
>JBBRHQ010000192.1:0-5651 GCA_038222365.1 Solirubrobacterales bacterium | reverse complement strand
GGAATCATCGAGCGGCTCGACTCGGGCCAGGCGGGGTTGCGGGAGACCCTCGACCTCTGCCGGGAGGGCCAGGAGCTGGTCAGCTACTGCGCCGGCGAGCTCGACGCGGTAGGAGCCGGCCTGAAGGAGCTGCGGCTCGACGAGCTGGCGGCGCGCCTCGAGCAGGACCCCGCCGATCCCGCCGGGCCGGAGGCGCCTACCTAGGCCGCCGTCGCCGCCTCGGGCTCCCGCGCCGGGCCGCTGCAGAGGCGCCGCCTCGCCGGGCAGTCGTGGCACAGTGACCACTCCGGCTGCTCGGTGACCTCGAAGCTCCCGGCGGCGATCTCGGCCACCCGGCGCTCCAGCGCGGTGCGTGCCAGGCGCAGCTCCTCGGGCCCCAGCTCGCCGAGGACCGGTTCGGCCGGCTGCTCGAGGAAGACGTAGCCGACCCGGACCGAGGCGGCGCCGGTCGCCTCGGAGGCGGCGAGCCCGTAGAGCAGTCGCTGGATCTCATAGTTGCCGGCTCGCTCCGCCGGCGATCTGCCGGCGAGCCGGTCGGTCTTGTAATCGATCACCGTCGGGAGGCCGGATGGGGGCTCGGCCATCAGGTCGATCGAGCCGCGGATCACCGCTCCTCCCAGCTCCAGCAGCAGCGGCAGCTCGGGCCTGATCGTGGTGCCGCGGGCGCCCAGCTCGGCGCACAGCTCCGACGCGGTCCAGCCGCGCACCTGCCCGCCCGCAGCCTCGATCAGCTCCTCGGTCGCTTCCAGGCCCTCGGCCTCGAGCGTGCGGCGGACCAGCTCGGCCGAGGGATCGATCCAGCGACGCCTCGCGCTCAACTCCAGCAGCGAGTGGACGGCGCTGCCGAAGCCGAACCGCTCGTCGCGGCGGGCGGCGGCACCGGCGCCCCGCTCGGGCGGCGGCTGCATCCCCAAGACCCGCTCGGCGTAGAAGCGGAAGCCGCAGCGGCCGTGCTCGCGCAGCGCCGTATAGGAGAGCGGTCGCAGCGGCGCCGGCGGCGCCTCACCCGCAAGCAACGGGGGCTTGCCCGAGGCCGGCGGCGCGGGCGCCGCCTCGGCCGATGCGAAGGCGAGCAGGGCCGCTGCCCGCTCGGCGCTGGGGGCGTTGACCCTGACCAGGAGCTCGGCGGCGGCGAAGTCGGCCTCGAGTCCGATGCGGGGTCGCGGCGCGGGGAGCACCGCGACCTCGCCGTCGCCGATCCCGGCCCCCAGCTCGGGCGCGGCGAGCAGCCGCTCCAGCACGGAGGTGCCGGGACGCGGCTCCGCCGCGGCTTTCTCCGGCCTGACGCCGCTGAGGATGAGCCGCTTCCTCGCCCGGGTCAGGGCGACGTAGATGAGGCGCCTTTCCTCCTCGGAGCTCAGCCCCTGCTCCCGCTCGGCGAGCTCGGCCAGGTCGAACAGCGGCAGGGACCTGCCTCCGAGGCGGGTCAGCCGCATCCCCACCTTCCGCCCGCCTTCCTCCGGAACGCCGATCCGCAGCGGCGGAGCGAACCCCCCGGAGAGCAGCCCGCGGTCGAGCGAGGGGACGGCGACCACCTCGAACTCGAGCCCCTTGGCGGCGTGGATGGTCATCACCCGCACCCCGTCGTGCTCCTCGGCCTCGGTCGCGGCGACCGCCTCGTCGTCGAGCCCGGCACGGAACTCGGCGAACTCGAGGAAGCCGCGCAGATCGCGTCCCTCGGCTGACTCGAACTCGCGGGCCATCCGCATCAGCTTGCGCACGTTGGCGAAGCGCATCCGTCCCGCCCCCCGCATCAGAACCGCGAGGTCATAGCCGCTCAGGGTCACCGCCCGCTCGACCATTCGCTCCAGCGGCAGCCTTGTGCCGGCCCCCCTCAGCTCCGCGACCATCGCCTGGAGGGCCGCGAGAGCGCTGCGGTCCTCAGATGCGAGGTGCTCCAGCCACTGCGGCTCGGCGAGGGTCGCCGCGCCGGCGTCGACGGCCCGCAGCAGTGCCGGCCAGAGGTGGCGCCGGCGCCCGCTGGCGCGCCGCAGCAGCCAGAGGGCGTCGGGCGAGGCGCCGAAGGCGGGCGAGGAGAGCGCGCCGAGCAACGCCTCGTCGTCGAGCGGGTTGGCGATTACCCGCAGCAGGCAAAGGACGTCGCCCACCTGCTGCGCGGACCAGTAGCCGCGCCCGCCGACGACGTAGGGGCGAAGGCCGGCGCGATGAAGTGCCTCCTCGTAGGCGTCGACGCGGGTGAAGGCCCGCAGCAGGACGACCATCTCGCGGCGGGGAACGCCGGCCTCGGCCAGCCGCCGCAGCCGTTCGGCGAGGAACCGCGCCTCGGCGACGAACCTCGGGCTGGTGGCGTCGTCCACCGCCGGATCGAGGTCGAGCTCCTCCCATCCCTTTGCCTCGGTTAGCAGCAGCTCGACCGCGTGCCCGCCCCCGGGAGGATCGCCGCCCGCCGGCTCGGCGGTGCCGACGGTCAGCGGTCTGAAGCCGGGCAGCATCAGCTCCCCGACCCGGTTGGCGGTCGCGATCACCTCCGGGCGCGAACGGAAGTTGCCACTCAGCGGCAGCACCGCGTCGGCGGGAAGGGCGGCGAGGCGCTCGCGCTGGCGGCGGAAGACCTCGACGTCGGCGTGGCGAAAACCGTAGATCGACTGGAACTCGTCGCCGACGAAGAAGACGCTCCCCCCGGGCCCGCGCAGCGCCTCGATCAGCTCCAGCTGGAGCCCGTTGGTGTCCTGGAACTCGTCGACGAGGAGGTGCTTGAAGCGGCCCGCGTAGGCGTCCTTGACCGCCTGGCTGCGCTCCAGCAGCCGGACTGCCGAGAGTTGGAGGTCCTCGAAGTCGAGGCCGGAGCGCTCCAACTTGGCTTCGGCGAAGCGGACGCCGAAAGCCTCGACCAGCTCGGAGATGTGGGCGTAGGCCTGCCGCCCACCCTGCTGCTCGCCGAGCGCCGCGGTCGCGGCGGCGAGCGTCGCCAGGTAGTCGCAGCGCAGCTGGCTCTTCGAAGTGAAGGAGAGCTCCAGCAGCTCGTCGACCGCTGGGATCCGCTCCGTCCTGGCTGCGGCGAGGTCGCGGGCGGTCTCCATCTTCGTCCGCTGGGCCCCCTTGCATCCCGGCTCGGCGATCGCCGTGGCGGCGCAGGCCTCGAGTCTCGCCAGCGCGCCGAGAGGATCGGATTCGGGCGGCGAGGGAAGCCGTGGCTCGGTCTCGCCGGAGCTGCGGAGCTCCTCGTGGGTCGCGATCACGGCCCCCCGCAGGCCCTCGATCCCGTAGGCGGCGACGGTCGTCTCCCGGGCCTCGTCCGGGCCGGCGAGGAAGTCCTCCAGAGCCGCGTCGAAGGCGCCCTGCGCGAGGCGCTGGGACTCGGCGCTCTCCAGCACCCTGAAACGGGGGTCGATCCCTGCCGCGACGGGGTGGGAGGCGAGCAGCCGTCGGCAGAAGCCGTGGATCGTCGTGATCGGCGCGGCGCCGGCCTCCTCCAGCAGGGCGCCGCAGCGCTCCGCAGTCTCCCGGTCTTCGCTTTCTTCGATCCGCCGCCTCAGCTCGGCGCCGATCCGCTCCCGCAGCTGCGCCGCGGCTCGCTCGGTGAAGGTGAAGGCGAGGATCTCCTCGGGTCCCAGCCCGTCGATGATCAGCAACTCGCAGTAGCGCTCGACCAGCACCCCGGTCTTGCCGGTGCCCGCGCCGGCCTCGACCAGGACCTCTGGGGCCCTCGTGCCGATCGCCGAGGTCTGCTCGGGAGTGGGGACGCGGCTCATGCGGGCACCTCGGCCGCTTCCTCGTCCTCGGCCGGCTCCGGGAACCCGCGCTCCCGCCGGCAGATCGCCGCATAGCCGCAGTAGCGCGGGCACTCGTCCTCGATCGGGTCGCGGTCGATCGAGCCGAGGCGCATCCGTCGTACCGCGGCGGTCGCGGTCTCGGAGGCCTCCTCGAGCAGCCTCGCGAAGTCCTCCTCGCTCAATTTGTCAGTGCCGACCAGCTCGAATCCGTCCAGCTCGGAGCCTGCCTCCTCGAGCACCAGGCCCCGTGGCCTGGGGTCATTGGTCGGCTTCAGCGGCTGGTAGAGCCCGCCGATCGGCTCGAATCCCCAAAGCTCGCGCAGCGCGATCAGGTAGAGGGGAAGCTGGAGCTTGCCCTCCTTGGCGAAGCCGGCGCAGGGTGTGACCTTGCGGGACAGCTTGTAGTCGTGGATCAGGCCGGGCCCCCCGGACGCGGCGCCGGCGTCAACGCGGTCGATCTTTCCGTGAAGCGCCCACTCTCCGAGGTCGAGGGACGGCTTCTCGCTGTCCGCGTCATCTCCAAAGGACGCCTCCAACAGCCGCGGCTCCAGGGCCACCGGGTCGCGCGCCGCCTCGCGCCGCAGGAAGGCGAGCAGTAGGCACGCGACCCGCCGCCGCATCGCCCGCTCGGCGGCCCCGTCTCCGCTGAGCTCCTTCTCGGCCGCCACCTCGGAGACCAGCTCCAGGCCCCTCTCGGTCCAGAGCGAGATCGAGCCCGGACGCGGGATCGGATCGCCGCCCGGGCGCTCGCCGTAGAGCCTCTCCAGGACGCCGTGCATCAACCCCCCCTGCACCAAGGGCTCGGCGGCCGGGCCGAGCGGCTCGGGTCGCAGCTCCTCGCCCACGAACCACCGGTAGGAGCAGACCGCGAAGGTCTCCAGGGTCGTCGCTCCATACTCGCGCCGGGCCCCGAGCTCGGTGAGCACCTCGGGGGTCTGAATCGGGCCGGGGGAGCGGGTCCGCATGACCCGCTCCGAAGCACTCGCGAGCCGCGAGCCGATCCGCTGCGCCGTGTCGGATTCGATCGCCAGGGCCGGGAGGATCATCTCGCGCTGCGCTGCGGTGCAGAGGGCGAGCGATCGTGCCAGCTCGACTTCGCTCGGAGCGCTCGAGGGATCGAAGGTGACCTCGTCGAGGTCTCGAGCGCGGACCAGCTCCGCCTCCAGCGGGTCCGGTTCCTGTGGATCGGCGGGAGGGGGAGGGTCGAGCAGCCGCCGCACCTCCCCGAGCAGCGGCGAGGGCTGCTCGGAGCCGCCGCTCTCGTCGCTGATCCGGCAGCAGAGCCACAGCCCCCTGGTGGGCAGCGAGAGGCACGTGTAGAAGAGGTAGCGCTCCTCCGCCTCGGTCTCGGCCCTGGCCGGCAGCCCCAGCTGCGCCCTCTGCTCATCGGAGAGGAAGGGGCTGCCGCCTCCCCGCCGCGGGAACTCGCCCTCCTGAAGCGAGGCGACGAAGAGCCGGCGGAAGCGGCCGGCACGCAGCCGGTAGGGGCTGGCGATCCGCACCCGGCCCTCGGCCGGTCCGCGCCAGAGCGGCATCGTCAGGACGCGAAGCGAGTCGATCAGCTCGCCCGGGCCCGGCTCGAGGCCCTCGAGCGCGCCCAGCCGCTCGAGCGTGGCCGCGATCGCCGCGGCGGCACGGAGCTCCTCGGCTTCCTCGGCCCCTGGCACCCGTCCCTGGCTTTCCTCGCGAGCCAGCGGCCACTCGGCGAGGTCGCGGGCGATCTCGGAGACCTGGGCGAGCAGCTTCGGGGAATCGCTCGCTGCGGAGCGCAGCCTCTCGAGATCGCCGAGCTCGCGCCCGGATATCTCCTCCCAGGCCGCGGCGGCCTGATCGGCGCTGCGCCGGCGCCGGGGCAGGATCTCCCCCTCGAGCCCCTCGACGTCGCCGGGACGCCCCCAGCGGGGTGCGCGACGGGGG